>DASUBC010000545.1:0-6334 GCA_035763465.1 Thermomicrobiales bacterium | reverse complement strand
GTCACCATTACTGCGTCGGCCATCATCGGCCCCCAGAGGAGCACATCACCGATGATAAAGCTGTAGAAACCGACCGGGAAGGTCCGCAGCGGCGAGCGTTGGACGAGGACGGCGGCATAGAGGAACTCATTCCAGGAATTGATGAAGCCGAAGATGAACGCAGTGATGACGCCTGGTCCCGCCACCGGCAGCACGATGCGCCAGAGGACGCCGAGATGGCTGCACCCATCAATCCGCGCCGCCTCTTCTAATTCCGCCGGCAGCGAGCGAAAGTAGCCGAGGAGCAGCCAGGTGCAGAAGGGCACGTTGAAGGTCAGGTAGGCCACGATCAGCCCCCAGAGACTGTTGGTCAGGCCGAGTGCGCTCATCAGCAGGAAGAGCGGGATAAATAGGAGTGACGATGGCACCAGGTACATGAAGAGCACCGATTTCGCGATGGTGCGCGCGCCGCGATAGCGCAGGCGGGCCAGGCTGTATGCCGCCAGCACGCTGATGACGAGCGCCAGGAAGGTGCTGCCGAACGCGACGACGACGCTGTTACGGACCCACAGCGCAAAGTCGGTCTTCTGAAGCACGTAGCCATAATTGCGGCCGGTCAGGTTGCGCGGCGTCAGCATCTCCGTCCGCTGGTAGACGTCGTGCGGCGTTCGCAGCGACGTCAGCACCATGTAATAGAACGGAAAGGTGACGACCACCACGTAGACCGCGATGATCAGGTAGAGCACCAGGCTGTCCCACCGCGAACGCTGGTGTCCCACGCCGCTCATTCGTCCTCCCCGCGCAGCATCAACGGCGCCAGCAAGAGAATAATCGCGACGAGAATCGGGACCAGCGTCACCGACACCGCTACCGCATAGCCAAGTCGCGACGCCTGAAAGCCAAGATTGAAGGTGTAGGTCGCGAAAATCTGGGTCGCGAAGTCCGGCCCACCGCCGGTCAATACGTAGACGATCTGGAACTCGTTGAAGGTCCAGATCGTCGAGAGGAGGGTGACGATCAGGATTACTGTCCGCAGGCCCGGTATGGTGATGAACCGGAAGCGGTGCCAGCGCGTGGCGCCGTCAACCGCCGCGGCTTCGTAGAGTTCGCTCGGAATCGCCTGCATCCCGGCCAGCAGTGTGACCGCGAAGAAGGGGAAGCCGCGCCAGATGTCTACGGCGATGATTGACCCCATTGCTGGCGTGCCGCTGCCCAGCCAGGCAATCGGATTCTTGATCAGGTGCAGGTTCATCAGCACGAAGTTGATGATGCCGGTCGAGCCATCGAGCATCCACCGCCAGGTGAGCGTGGTGACGAGCGAGGGCGCGATCCACGGCAAGAGCAGCCAGGCGCGGAATAACGAGCGCGCTTTGAACTGCTGGTTCAGCACAATCGCGAGCAGCATTCCCAGTATCACCTTCCCCACGATCGAGAAGAAGGTGAAGACGAACGAATTGCGAACGACCGTCCAGTAGCGCGGGTCTTTCGTCAGGAGTTCGGTGTAGTTCGCCAGCCCGACGAAGACGCCGGGCGTACCGATCTTCTTGTCCTGAAAGCTGAGCAGGAGCGCCGAGACGACCGGGTAAGCCAGTAGCCCGAGCATGATCGCGAGCAACGGCACGATCAGCAGGTAGCCGATCGCCGCGTCCGGTCCCAGCCAGCGGCGTGACCGCTGCTGGGACCGGACGGGCGCGCGGGCGAGGTCGGCGCCACTCGAATGCGGGGTGGTAGCCATGTTCGGCAGCCTCAGTCTCCGCGCTATGCCTACTTGTTGAACTGGTTGTAGGATTGCTGGATCATCGGCACCACCAGCTTGATCGCGTCGTCGGGCGACTTGTTGCCGGTGAGCACGGCGTCAACCATCTGGGTCATGGTGTGCTTCTTCCACACATCCAGCGCCGCCTCGGTTGTGGGGCCGGGGTAGCCAAGCGCGACGGTGTTCTTCAAACTGTCAATGATGACGTGCGTGTTGGTATCCTTGAAGATATCCATGGAGACGAGATCCTTGTAGATCGGCAGGAAGTTGGTGCCGGCGGCGACGATGTACTTCTGGTAGTAATCGAGTTGCATCAGCGAGGTGATGAGCGCCTTGCACTCATCCGGGAACTTCGTGAGGTTCGTCACCCCGTAGCCGTAGACATAGCCCTCGACGATATGGCCCTTTGGCCCGGCGGGAATCGGGATGAAGGCGGTCTTGCCGAGCAGATCTTTGTCGTTCTGCTGCAAGTAGGCCAGGACGCTGCCGGTGTTGTAGACCATCGCGGCGGTGCCGGTCTGGTACGCCTTGTTGTTGCCGGAATCGTCCCAGGTCAGCGCGTCCTTCGGCATCACGCCGGCGTCCCAGCCTTCTTTGATGAGCTTCAGCACCGCGCGGGTTCCATCGTTGTCAATGTTGATAGTCTTGCCATCCTCCGCGAACGGCGACGCGCCGTAGGAGGCCAGCTGCGAGGTCAGCGAGATTTCGGCGTCGTACGACGCTGTGCCGAGCTGCTCGCCGTAGCCCCAGATCGTCGGGGGATTGTTGATCGCCTTGGCGACCGCGATGACATCCTCCCAGGTCTCAGGCAACTTCATGTTTTTCGCGGTCACGAGATCCTTGCGAACGTAGAAGATCTCGGTGGACATCTGGTTCGGCACGCCCCATTGCTTGCCGTCAATGGTCAAGGCGGTGATGGCGCGGTCGTAGATGCCGCCGCCCAGCGAACTGATGGACTTCACGACGTCGCTGACGTCGAGCAGCACGCCGGCGCGGTGCATCTGCGGCGCCAGGGCGGGATCCCAGAGAGAGAGCACGTCGGGGAGTTTTTTACTCTCCAGGGCGGCACTGAGCTGCGGACCGAGCACGGTTGACGAATCCATGACGATGGTGATGTCAACCTTGTTCTGCTCGCCCCATGCCTTCACGGTGGCCTGCTGGAGATTGTCGGCGTCTTTGGTATAGCTGGTGCTCAACCAGACGGTGAGGCTGGCCTTCTGCCCTGACGACTGCGCTGGCGCTTTGGTCGCTGTCGCGGCGGCCGGCGCAGTGGTGGCTGCGGCGGCAGCGGGGGCCGTCGTGGCCGCTGCGGGCGCGGTCGTCGCCGCTGCGGCAGGCGCGGTGGTGGCTGCCGCAGCTGGCGCCGTAGTGGCTGCCGCCGGAGCCTTCGTTGCGGCGGGCGCGGTGGTCGGTGTCGCCGACGCGCCGCACGCGGCGAGGACGGCGGCTCCGAGCGCCGAGAGGGGCACGAGGGTAATGAACCGGCGACGAGTAATGCGGACCTTCATTGGCTTCACCTCTCCTGCGTGTAGGCGTTTCCAACGGTCAAAACCATGACGAGCCGGCTTCACGTAGCCACGGACGGCGATCAGACCAACGATTCGGCGCGATCAGCCTGGGTGCGCTCGCGGGTGAGGCGGGCACTGCCGATCGGCCACCGGCTTTTCGCCAGTAATGCTCACGAGACGAACTTGCGACGATTGTGATAGATCGTTCTCGACAGCAGATGTCAGACGTCAGGTATGATGTCCGCATCATACTGTGCGCCCCAAGCCTTGTCAAGTTGTTGGATGTCCGACAACCGTCTTTCCAGAGCATAGCAGCGTACGGTTGGCCTTGTCAAGAGCGGGTGGCGGTGTGCTGGCGACTGGTTGCTGGCTCCGCGTGTCCGCGAGTTCGGGTCGGGGTGGCATCTGTGGTGACAGAGTCGTCACGTCAGGCGCCAGCCGGTGATGGTTTGGGCATAATGAGCAGGTTTACCGTGTTATGATAAAGAACGTCAGCGCCGCCGCCAGGCGCGACGATAGAGGGAGTTCGCCCTCGGCTAGCGACAGGATGCGCCATGATCGCCAACCCAGCGCCGAACGGCGACGCCACAATGCCCGCCCCTGAGCTCGACTCGCGTGCGTTCCGCAACTTGATGGGCCTGTTTCCCACCGGCGTGACAGTGGTGACCACGCGGGTCGGTGAGGTCGTGCATGGCATGACCGCCAACGCGGTCGCCTCGATCTCGCTCGACCCGCTCTTATTGCTGGTGAGCGTGGACCGGCGGGCGCGGATGCACGAGTTGATTCACCAGGCGGGCGCGTTCGCGGTCAACATCCTGGCCCATGACCAGGAGGCGCTCTCGACACATTTCGCCGGCCGGCGCAAGGATGGTCCCGCGCCGGCGGGTCTGCGATTCGTGTATGGCCTGGATGGGGCTGATGACGGCGGCGCGCCAACGATCGCCGGCTGTCTCGGCGCGGTGCGGTGTACGATCGAGGCGGAATACCCTGGTGGCGATCACACCATCCTCATCGGGCGAGTGACCGAACTGCGCCCTGGCCTGAGCGGCAAGTCGCCGCTCGTCTTCTTCGCCGGCCGCTACCGCCAGCTGGCCGAGCCGGACCCCACGGCTGTACGCGCGCCCGATCCCTGGCGCAATACGGGGCTGCACATCTACTACCCCGAGTGGGAACCGGCGCCGGAGGACTTGCGCGAGCGGTAGCTAACCGCGCCTGGGGCCATGTTCGCCCGCTGCAGGGGGCTTGTGCCGTCCTGAATATCGGCGCCGGCCGTAACCACTCTCTACTCCCTACTCTCGACTTCGTCAGGGTATTGCATTTCGCGCGGTTCGTGCTATAGTTGTCCGTACACCTCGATGATTCGTCGAGCGGCCCCATTCTCCCGTTGTGAGGCCACCCCGTTGGTGTCACGCGCGGCGCATGGTGCGGTCGGGATCGTCGAGGTGTTATCTCCCCCGAAAGTAGCCGGGGGTGATGGTGTGTCCCACCAGGGGACGTTGAGGGGAATCACGATGGTAGCGGCGCCGGCGAGAAGCGACAGTCATGTGATGCGGTTGCGGCGCGGCGCGCGTGGGCGCTATGCGCCACCGCAGCAACTCTTCCCGCTGACCGCCATCGCGCACGAAGCTGAAGGACGGTGGCGGATCGAACGCGATCCGGACGGCGCCTACCTCGTCCACCACCGCGCCACCGGACGGCTCGTCGCGCGCACCGCGGACCCCGCGACGCTCCAGCGCCTGCTGATGACGCTCACCACGGGCGACCACGAATAACACGCTCGCCCCGCTTGTGAATGAGTAATGCCGCCAGCATCATGCTGGCGGCATGTTCGTCTGCTGATCTGCCGTTGGCCCGCTGCTAGCGGTCGCCGACCCCGACCAGTTCGCGTTCCGGTTCGGGCGCCGGTTCGGGCAACGGCGGGGCAGCCGGTTCGGTGGTGTGCCGTTCGGCGAGGCCGAGACGGCGGTAGAGCCGGGCCAGCGGCGCGGGCGCCCACCAGTTCCAGTCGCCCAGCAGGCGCATCGTCGCTGGGATGACCAGCGTGCGGACGACCAGGGCGTCTACCGCCACCGCGATCGCCATGCCGAGGCCGATCGCCTTGATCAGCGTCACCTGGGCCAGCGCGAAGCCGCCAAAGACGAAGATCATGATTGCCGCCGCGCTGGTGATCAGTCGCCCCGTCTGCTCCAATCCTTCGGCCACCGCGATCCGGTTCGCGCCGGTGCGGTCGTACTCCTCCTTCATCCGGCTCAGGAGCAGCACTTCGTAGTCCATTGACAGCCCGAAGAGGATGCAGAACATCAGCACTGGGATCAGCGGGTCAATCGAGTGCGGCGTGAACTGGAGCAGATTGCTCAGGTGCCCTTCCTGGAAAATCCAGACGAGCGCGCCGTACGACGCGGTGATCGAGAGGAAGTTCATCAGCACGGCCTTGAGCGGCAGCACGACCGAGCCGAGGAGCAGGAAGAGCACGACATAGGTCGCGACGATGATGAAGATGGCCGCCGGCACGGTGTCGCGCGTCATCGCCGTGACCTGGTCAATGGTTGTCGCCGTGTCGCCGGTCACCAGCACCTCACCACCCGGATTCGGTCCGCCGCTCGCGCGGATCGCCCGCACCAGCGCGTGCGCGCCGTCACTGTCGGCGGTGAGTGGCGTCAGCACGCTCAGGGAGACAATGTGCGCGCCGACGCTCTGATGCAGCTGTGCCTGGAGTTCGGCCGGCAATTGAGCGGCCGGCTGGCTATAGAGCGCGGTCACCTGCTCCTTCGGCAGCGGCTTGCCGTCCGGTCCCGGCAAGGCGGCGATGCTGTTGACGCGCGACACATTCGGCAGCGCGGTCAGCCACTGGCTGTAATCATAGAGGCGCGCGACGTGGTCGCCGCCCAGCGGATTGCCCGCTGGGTAGTTGACGATGACCGTGATCGTCGTGTTCTCGCCGCCGGGGAACTGGGTTGTCAATAGATCCCAGCCCTGGCGTGCTTCGGAACTCTCTGGCAGCGCCGACGGTTCGGTCAGGCCGAGGCGCAGGTTGAGGAAGGGAGAGCCGACGGCCAGCAGAATCGCCAGCAGGGGCAGCAGTACGCGCCAG
>DASUBC010000544.1:0-2310 GCA_035763465.1 Thermomicrobiales bacterium | reverse complement strand
GGCATGGTTATCCTGGCGGCGTCTTCGGCGGACCGCGCGGCGTTGGGCAAATTGCTGCATACACCGCGCGCTGATTGGGCCAACCGTGCGATGACGGCGTTGACGCTGCTTGCTACGCTAGGAGTGTCGAGATCGCGGTCGTCGCGCGTGGACGCCGGCCAGCACGTGGCAAGGAGGCAGCCGATGCGCGCTCACTTTATTGATGTTGTCACCGCCGCCACGCGGCTTGGCGTGAGCCTGCCGATCCTCCAGCGCCAGATTACGGCGCGGGGGCTGCGCCGCTACAAACTGCCCGGCCGGCGGCACACCCACATCACCCACGCCGACTTCGCCCGCCTGCGCGATGACCTGGCCGGCCCACGGTCAGCGTGCTCGTGGGCCGGCCACTCCTACCTCGGCGCGGCGGATTGTTGGCGCGGCATCGGCGCGACAGCCTAGCTAGCCGGCCGCCCCGTATGGGCGCGTGATGACTTCCAGGCCGTGTCCCGCCGGGTCGCGGAAGTAGACGCCTCGGCCGCCGTGGTTGGTGTTGATCTGGCCGGGCAGCGTCCCCTGTGGGTCGGCCCAGTGCGCGATCCCGCCGGCGACGATACGCTCGTAAATCGCGTCGAAGCTCGCGTCGTCCACGAGAAAGGCGTAGTGCTGCAGCTGGATGTCGGTGACGTTCGGTTCGGCGAACTGCACAAAGACGCCGTGCGCCAGCGCCACAATCGCGAATGGTCCCCACAGCGCCGGCTCCGGTAATCCGAAGATGTGCGTGAAGAAGGCCGCCGATTCGTGCCGGTCGCGGGCGGCGATGATCGTGTGATTGAAGACGACGCTCATCCCTGGCTCTCTGGCGTGCGGCGCATGGTCAGGACCACAGACGGTCGTGGCTGCCGGGACGGTCCCAAGCCGACGTCGGTGCGAAGAACTCGGGATCGTCGGCGATCAGGTGCTCGCGGACCGCGTCCTCGTTGATCTCGAATCCCAACCCCGGTCCTTCGGGCACGGCAATATAACCGTCCTGAATCAGCGGCTTCGGCACTCCCTCAACGAAGTCATTCCAGAAGGGGATGTCATTGAAGTGGTGCTCCAGCGCGATGAAGTTCTCCGTCGCCGCCGCGCACTGCACGCTCGCCAGCGTGCTGACGGGTGTCCCCGCCATGTGCAGGGCCATGCTGATGCCATGCTCTTGCGCCAGATCGCCGATTTTCTTCGTCTCCAGAATGCCGCCGCTCGTGGCGAGGTCGGGGTGGACAATATTGACGGCGCGCGCCTCCAGTAGCGGCCGGAACCCCTCGCGCAGGTAGATGTCCTCACCGGTGCAGACCGGCGTATCGAGCGCCCGTTCGAGTTGTACCCACTGGTCCGTGAACTGCCACGGCACCAGGTCTTCGAGCCAGGCGAGGTTGTATGGTTCGAGGGCGCGGCCCAGGCGCAGGCAGTCGTCAATGCCGATGTGCCCGAAGTGGTCGGCGGCGATCGGCACCTCGTCGCCGACGACCGCGCGCACCTGCGCCACGTAGTCGCACAACACATCGAGACCCTTCTGGGTCAGGCGCACATGCGTGAACGGGTGCATAATTTGCCGCGAATTGAACAGGCGCTCCACGGCGTCGCCAGGGTCGTCCGCCAGCATCCCCTGCGGCCAGCTCAGCGTGCCTTTGACGCCGGCGAGTTGCTGTAACCCCACGTCCATCTTGAGCATCGTAAAGCCGCGCTCGCGGCGCTCTTGCAGTTTCCGGCCCATCGCCTCGCCGGTCGGCTCATTGGGCGTGTCGCAGTACATGCGGATGCGGTCGCGGAACTTGCCGCCGGCGAGCATATACGCGGGCACGTTATACGCCTTGCCGGCCAGGTCCATCAGCGCCATCTCGACCCCGCAGACGCCGCCGCCCTGCCGGCCATGATGGCCGAATTGCTTGATCTTACGGAAGAGCCGGTCCACGTCACAGGGGTTTTCGCCCAGCAGCCGGCCCTTCAACATGAGTGCGTAGTGCTTGCTGGCGAAATCGCGCACCTCGCCGTAGCCGCTGATACCCTGATTCGTGTCGAGCCGGATGAGCGTGAAGTGCCAGTTGTTCCAGCCCACGGTTGCTGTTCGCAGATCAGTAATCCGCAGGTCACTGGGCCGTGAGGCTGCGCGCACCCGGTCCTCCGGGCGGGCGGTTTCCTGGGGTTCCCCTGCTGCCATGTTTCCTCCTTGTCTCGTCGTCGCGCTGTGCGCCCGCCTGGGGCGGCCGATTGACGCGGGCGTAGTCTACCACGGCGGCGGTAGGGGATAAGGGATAGGGGATAGGTGCTTATCACAAGGCGGTGCTGGTCTAC
>DASUBC010000543.1:0-2144 GCA_035763465.1 Thermomicrobiales bacterium | reverse complement strand
GAGAGGTGCTTGCCCTTGAAGGCGTCCGCCGTCGTCACCGGTTTCAGCACGCCGCTGCCGGTGGAGACCGCCGGTGAACCAGCGGCGGCCGGCGACGCGCTCCCGGCGGCTGAGGAGCTGACCGTGCTACTCGCCGCCCTGCTCGTGGTGGCCGCGCCACCGGCCGCGCTGGTGGTCGCTGCGGCGCTGGTGCTGGCCGCACTGGTGGTTGCTGCCGCGCTGCTGCTAGCCGAGGACGTGCTGCTACTCGTCGCCGCCTGCGTCGTCGCCGTTGGATTCGAATTGCCGCACGCAGCCAGTAACCACGATGCTGCGCCAGCCGCCGTGCCGACCAGAACAGTTCGCCGGGTAACTTTCATGCTCATGTTCCGACCTCTTCCTTTGCTGGTCTGCCTCGCTGCAAGAATTGCGCCGCCGCAGGCCGACCACGTAGTCGGACTCCCCCCATTCGCGCACGCACGCTTTGCCGCGTTCCATTGTCATAAGTCTCGATCAGATTGGCGAATTGTGCAAGGGGAATTGCAGCCAGGGATATGGTCGGCAAGTTGCGTGCCGGCCCTCGCCTACATACCACCGCGTGGTACAATCGCCCCCGCGATGAATGACGAGGCGCCGCCAGCCAAAACAGCCAGCGAAGGTCAAGCCGTCATGGTTACGCCCGCGCGCCGGCAATATCTGGCGCTGAAAGAGCAGCACCCCGACACCATCCTCTTCTTCCAGATCGGCGATTTCTACGAAACCTTCGACGATGATGCCAAAGTCGTCGCGCGCGACGCGGAAGTACATCTCACATCGAAAGATTTCGGACGGGCCGGACGCGTGCCGTTGGCGGGCGTGCCGGTGCGCGCGATTGACGCCTACCTGCGGAAGCTGCTTGCCAAAGGGCATCGGGTCGCCGTCTGCGATCAGGTCAGCGAGGCGGGACACGGACTGGTCGAGCGCGCCATCGTGCGGGTCGTCACGCCCGGCACGCTGATCGAGCCGCAACTGCTGCGCGAGCGGGAGAACACCTATCTCGCGG
This sequence comes from Thermomicrobiales bacterium, assembly GCA_035763465.1. GTDB lineage: Bacteria > Chloroflexota > Chloroflexia > Thermomicrobiales > CADCWN01 > DASUBC01. Next base: position 1,123 of record DASUBC010000543.1, on the reverse strand, counting down.
CCGTGGCGCATGGCAAGAGCGAAACGGCGCTCGCCTACGTGGACGTTTCCACCGGCGAATTCGCCGTCACGATGCTGGCCGGGCCGGAGCGCGAGGCGGCGCTGGCCGCCGAATTGGGTCGCCTGGCCCCCGCCGAGGTATTGGCACCGGCCGGCCAGGCGGACATGTCCGGCGGCTGGCACGTCGCGCCGCGCGCCCGCGCCGACTTCGCGCCGGAGGACGCGGCCGACCGCCTCTGCGCGCACTTCGGCGTGCGGTCGCTCGAAGGCTACGGCTGCGCCGACCTGCCGCTCGCCTGCGGCGCGGCGGCGGCGATTCTGGCCTATCTACGCGAGTATAATCCCCGCTTGCTTGCCGGGCTGCGCGGCCTGCACACCTACGATACGAGCGCGTTCATGGTGCTCGACGCGCAGACGCGGCGCAATCTCGAACTGGTGCGCGGCGGGCGCGGCCCCCGGAGCGGGCGTGGCCTGCTCGGCGTGCTGGACGCGACGCGCGCCGCGCCGGGCGGGCGGCTGTTGCGCCGCTGGTTGAGCCAGCCGCTGCTCGACCCCAGCGCGCTGGCCGCGCGCCACGACGCGGTGGAAGAATTTCTCGCACAGCCGGCCATGCGCGCCGAAGGCCGGGTGATTCTCGGCCAGCTGGGCGACCTGGAGCGTCTGACTGGACGGATGACCGCCGGCACGGTCGGGCCGCGCGAGTTGCACGCGCTCCGCGCCTCACTGGGGCAAATCGCGCCGCTGGCGGAGTCACTGGCCGCCGCGACCGCGCCGCTGACCGCGCGCTGCCGCGATGCGCTCGACCCCTGTCCCGACGTGGCCGACCTGATCGAGCGCGCGGTGGCTGGCGCGCACGAAGGGCGGCGTATCCGCCCCGGCTTCGACGCCGAACTCGACGCGCTGGTAGACGGCGCACGCGACGCCCGCCGCTGGATCGCCGACCTCGAACGGCGCGAGCGCGAGCGCACGAAGATCAGGTCGCTGAAGGTTGGCTACAATAAGGTCTTCGGCTACTACCTGGAAGTGACGAAGCCGAACCTGGCCCATGTGCCCGCCGACTACCTCCGCAAACAGACCCTCAGTCATTGCGAGCGCTTCATTACGCCCGAACTGAAAGAGTGCGA
>DASUBC010000542.1:0-11042 GCA_035763465.1 Thermomicrobiales bacterium | reverse complement strand
CCACCGCCCGTCGCGAGCGGGCCGCCACCGGCCTCGGTCGGCCTCCCGGTCCGCATTGTGATTCCGAGCGTGGGGATTGACGCGGCGGTCGAGCAAGTGGGCCTGGCCGACGATGGCTCGATGGCGACGCCGCAAAACCCCTGGAATACCGGCTGGTACGCTCCTGGCACGCGGCCGGGTCAGCCGGGCAACGCGGCGATTGACGGGCATGTGGACTATCATGGCATCGGCGAGGTCGTCTTCTGGAACTTACGACAGGTGCAGCCCGGCGCGGAAGTGCTGGTCGTCACCTCGGACAATCAGACCCTGCGGTTCGTCGTGACCAGCATCGCCCGCTATTCCCCCGATAACGCGCCGCTGGCGAGTATCTTCGGCCCGGCCAGCACCCCCAATCTCAACCTGATCACCTGCGACGGCACCTTTAATCCCGACACCCGGCACTACGATCTGCGTTTCATCGTCTACACGACGTATGCTGGAAAGCAATGACGGGGTCGCAGGTCACAGGTCTACAAGTCGCAGGTCTCTCGCTTCAGCCTGTGCGCCTGCCAAAGAGGCTTGTGACCTGCGGACTTGTGACCTGCGACCTTCGCTCTGCCAGTGACGCTAGCCCGAAGACGGCGAGCGCGCTGAGAACGATTGTGCCGCCGGGCGCGGAGTCGAGGTAGAACGAGAGCGTCAGACCGACCAGCACGGCGATCAGCGCGGCGGCGACGGCGATTGCGAGCGTGCCGCGAAAACTCTTCGCCAGCCGGATGGCCGTCAGCGCCGGCAGCACCATTAGCGAGGAAACGAGCAGCAGCCCGACGATCTGCATCGCCGCCACGGTCGTGATCGCCGCCAGCGCGGCCAGCAACGTGTTGACCGCCAGCGCGGGCAGGCCGGCGGCGCGGGCCGACTGTTCATCGAAGGTCAGGTAGAGTAATTCTTTGTAGAAAAGCGCGATCAGCGTCACGACGATGGCCGCGAGGATGGCGACCGTGAGCAGGTCGCGCGGGGCGACCGCCGCGATTGAGCCGAAGAGATACCCCAGCACGTTGACGTTGAAGCCGCCCGCGCGACTGACGAGCACCACGCCCAGCGCCAGTCCCGCCGTATAGAACATCGCGATCGCCGCGTCGCCGGCGATCCGGCCGCGCGTGCGAATGCGCTCAATGCCGACCGCGCCGACGATCGCCGCGACCAGCGCCGCCAGCAGCGGGTAGATGCCAAAGAGAAACCCCGCCGCCAGCCCGGCGAAGGTGACATGCCCCAAGCCATCAGCCAGCAGCGACAGCCGGCGCAGCACAAGAAAGACGCCGATCAGCGGGCAGACGATCGCCACGGCGATGCCCGCCAGAAACGCGCGTTGCATGAAGGCGTAGGTCAGCAGTTCAAGTCCAGGCACGACTTCCTCACTCTTCGGGCTGGCGCGGCGCGGGTGCGGCGTCGCGCAAGGGGTGGCTGTGCGCCTCCGGCAGCGCGCCAGCGCCGGGACGTGGATGACGATGCTCCGCAGGAGTATGCGGCGCGTGGACATGGGGAATGTTGGGATGAACTTCGCAGGTCGTCTGCTCGGCATAGATGCCGTGCAGGAAGTCGCGCGTGGCGAATTCCTCCGGCGTGCCGCGAAAGACGATGCGCCGGTTCAGCAGGGCGATTGACGCGACGTGCGCCGCAACCATCGCCAGGTCGTGCTCGACCAGCACGATCGTCAGGCCGAAGTCGCGGTTGAGGTGCTCCAGCAGGTGATAGAACTCTTCCTGGGTCGCCGCGTCCACGGCGGCGGTCGGCTCGTCGAGGATGAGCAATTCCGCGTCGGTCGCGAGCGCCCGGGCGATGAAGGCGCGCTGCTGCTGGCCGATCGAGAGTTGGCCGATGCGCCGGTGGCGAAACAGCCGCATATCCACCGCCGCCAGCGCCTGTTCGACCGCCGCCCGGTCGGCCGCGCCGGGCCGCCGGAAGAGGCCCAGGCGCGCGAAGCGCCCCATCCCCACGACTTCTTCCACGGTGGCGGGGAACTGCGCGTCGAGATTCATCAGGCGCTGCGGCACGTAGCCAATCCGCCAGCGCTGGTCAAAGCGCGCGGTGTCCTGCCCGAAAAGCCGCACCGTGCCGGTCACCGGGCGCAGCAGCCCCAGGATGATCTTCAGCAGCGTGCTCTTGCCCGAGCCGTTCGGACCGATCAGGCCGACGAACTCACCGCGCCGCACCTGCAAGTTGACGTCTTCCAGGGTCGGCTCACCGCCATACCCGAAGCAGACGTCGCGAAGTTCGACTAGCAGATCGCTCGCGCTGGCCGTCGCCGGCGTCACCGGCGCGCGCTTGAGGGCTACCATCGTCTCCTCCTCAGTGGCAGTCGAGCGCCAGGCGCAGGTTGGTCAGATTGTCATTCATCACGGTGAAATAGTTCTGCTTCTGCTCGTCCTTGATCCCTTCCAGTGGGTCGAGCGTCAGTGTCTGCGCGCCGGCTTCACTGGCAATCGTCTGCGCCACGCGTGGGCTGACGAGCGTTTCGAAGAAGATGTACTTCGCGCCGGTGTCGCGGGCAAGCTTTACGATCGCGGCGATGCGCGCCGGAGTTGGCTCGGCGTCGGGCGCGAGACCCTCCACCGCGATCTGGTTGAGATGATAGCGCTGGGCCAGGTAGCCGAAGGCCGCGTGGGAGGTAATGATGTCGCGCCGGGTGCAGTCGTGCAGGCCATTCGTGTAAGCCGTATTGAGGTCGTCCAGGCGGCGGTTCAGGTCGGCCAGGTTCTGCTCGAACGTCGCCTGGCCGGTCGGGTCGGCCTGGATCAGCCCGGCGGCGATTTTCGCTGCGATCTGCTTGGCCAGCACTGGGTCGAGCCAGATGTGCGGGTCAACGGTAAAGTGACCGGCTTCATCGCCGGACGGCGGCGCGATCAGCGGCAGCCCCTGCGCCGCTTCCACAACCACGCGCGACTTCTCTGGCGTGGCGGCGAGGGTCTTCTGGACCCAGCTTTCAAAGCCCGCGCCGTTGTAGACGAAGAGCGCCGCCTTCTGGAGGTCGGCGACGTTGCGCGTGCTCGGCTCCCAGTCGTGCGGCTCAACGCCGGCCGGGACGAGATTGCGGACCTCGGCGCGGTCACCGGCGATCTGCGTCGTCAGGTAATAGAGCGGATAGAAACTGGTGAGCACGAGCGGCTTTGCCGGGTGGGTGCTGCCGCTAGCGCCACAGGCGCTCAACAATGGGAACAGCACGAGCAGCACCGCGAACCAGGCGGGCCGAAATCGTCGCATTGGAAACAACTCCACTTCGCTTGGGATGAAAATACGTGTGGTGGCCGCTTCAGATGACCGAACAAGGCCACCCGCACGGTTGCGGCGCCGCCAGGAAACAAAGCTGGTCAGCCCACTGCCTGACACGCGGCGCAGAGGCCGTAGAAATCGAGCGTATGCCGCGCGATGGTGAAGCCGGTCTGCCGTTCGACGTCGTGCGCCAGTTCGTCACCCGGACAAAATGCGGTGTCAATCTCGCGCACCGCGCCGCAGCTGGTGCAGACGACATGATGATGCTGGCGCGGCGAGCAGTAGAGAAAGCTCGCTTCGCCGCCGGTTTCGGCACGCCGCTCGGCCAGCCCGAGTTCCGCCAGTAATTCCAGCGTGCGATAGACGCTCGCTAGCCCCACCGTGCGCCCGTGTAGCCGCTCGTAGAGTTGCGAGGCCGTGCAGAAACGCCCAGCGTCGCGCAACGCGGCGATAATCGTCCGGCGCGGCTCGGTCAGCCGGTAGCCATGCGCCTGCAAGCGCGCCGCATCGTCCGTCGCCGGGGTTGTCGTCAGCTGTGCCATCCCATCGCTCCACCCGCGCCCGCCTGTCTGTATCACACAGCGCCTGACCGGCGCGGCAACAGGAGTAGTATAGAGTTATTGAGAATGATTGTCAATACATGGGCGGCGAGCGGCGGGACTGGTGGTTGCTGGGGGAGGCTGGCGGTTGAAACCGCGCCTGAATGGCTGCGGCCACGAAGCCTGCCTGCGCGGGCTAGGATTTGCTCCAACCCTAGTGGTTGCCACCAATGCCAATGCCAGTCCTAGTCCGGCGTCCTATAACGAGTTCATAGGCTCGGTGTTGCCAATCAATAACACTGCTGCACCTTCTATCCGTATTTTCCGGTGCGGCAATTGTTCGGCAATGAGATCCAATAGCGCCTCAATGTGCTCCGGTGCTAATTATTTCATTTCGTCCGATGGCGGCACGACGGGATCTGGGACCGCCTGCTGGCGCAGGTCCAAGCCGAGGCTGATGCCAGCGGTGAGATCGTATGGGTGGTGTGCATCGACGGGACAGTCGAGCAAGCCGGACCGGGACGCGGAGGTCGAGCATCCGCCGGACGAGACCCTTGGGTGCAGCCGCAGCGGGCGCACCACGAAGCTGCACCTGGCTTGCGACGGGCGCGGTCGGGTGCTCGCCGCTGTGCTGACGCCGGGGCAGCGCCACGAGAGCACGCAGCTCGGGCCGGTGCTCGACGCGATCCGCGTGCCCCGCCGGGGCGGGCGTGGGCGGCCCCGGAAGCGGCCCGACCATGTCATCGCGGACAAGGGCTACATCTATCCGACCTGCCGGCGTCTGCTGCGCCGCCGCAGCATCCCGTACACGATCCCTGAGTGGCGGGACCAGCGCCGATGGCGCGCGGCGCAGCCCGGCGCCCGCTCGCTTTCGACGCGGCGCGCTATCCGGCGCGGAACGTCATCGAGCGATCGGTGGGTTGCCTGAAGCAGTGGCGCGCCGTCGCCATGCGCTGCGACCAGCGGGCGCTCAATTACCGCGTAGTCGTGGTCATCGCGGCGCTCATGCCGTGGATCGGCACGGCGCGCTGATAAAGGGGAGTGGCTGCCGTGGTCTGCCGCGTCCGCACGGCGGCATCCGCTACCGATCCGTCCCGGCCGCTGACCACGCCGCACCTGACTGGCCTTACTGCACCTTACGGCCGTGGTAGTTCACGCGGCCCTGGCTCGGCATGACGACCTCGTCATTCACGCCGATGGAGACGATATAGGTGGGCGTGACCCGGATGATCTCCGGCGGGAAGTTCGGCACGATGGCGGTGCCGCCGGTCGCCTCCGCCTGGACCGTTCCCCGCACCTCGACGAAGCGCGGCTTCCACGGCGGCAGGACGTCGTCCACCACGAAGGCGACGCGCCCGTGACGCAGCGCGTCGCGGTATTTCTTGCTCGTGGCGAAGTTGTGGCCGCCGATGTCGATGGTGTCCTGCTCGGGGTTGTACCGGAAGCCCACCGGGACGACGTGCAGGTCGCCGTTCGCGCCGATGGTCGCCAGGCGGCCCAGGCGCTGGCTCTGTAGATACGCGATCTCCTCGGGTGTGAACTTGCTCATGGGCGTTCCCTCCTACGCCTGACAACGTCAACGGTTCACGCTCGACCGGGCCTCTACCTTGGCCCGCAGGCGGACGATGGGGATCTCGCGGTCTGTCTGCTCCTGATAGGGGGCGTAGCCCGGTGCCAGCGCGACAACGCGCTGCCACGCCTCCGCGCGCTCCGTGCCCCGCAGCGACTCCGGCTCGACCTCGATCCGACGATGCCCGATCGCAATCGCGGCGCGGTCCGGATGCCGCGCGAGATTGGTGTACCAGGCGGGATGCCTCGCCGCCCCGGCGGCCGACGCCACGACCAGCCACGAATCGTCGCTGTCCGGGAACCAGCACAGGATCGTGTGCCGGATTTTGCCCGACTTGGCACCGAGGGTGGTCAGGAGGAGTATCGGTCGCCCCTGCACCCGCATCCGGTTGCCGAAGAGGCGATAGAGCGGCGCGTTGAGGCGGGCCATCGCGCCCATCAGCGCGCGCAGTGGCTGCGGCCACTCCCGCCCCCGGGTTCCTCGGGGCGTTAGCTCGACACTCATGTCCCCTCCTCCCTGCGCTCACCTGGTCAGTTGTTTCCTGGCCAGCCAACTATTCGCGAAGCGCAGCGCCGCCCATCGAGAGACGAGCGCTACGACAAGTTGCGCTGGATCTGGAGGAGCAGGCGGCGGAGCAGTAAGATCTCGGCCTCGCTCAGCCCCTGGGTGATCCGCTCCTCCAATTGCCGCCAGACATCGAGCACCGGCCCGACCAGGGTTCTGCCGTGCGGCGTGAGGTACACACGCTGGATGCGCGCGTCCGCCGCGTCGGCACGCCGCTCGACAACCCCGTCCCGCTCCAGGCGCAGGAGCATCTTCGTGACCGTCGACGCGTCCAAGCAGAGCGCGCCCGCGAGTTGCGCTTGCGAGACGCCCTCCTCGGCTGCCAGGCGGTACACGAGGTTTTCCTGGCCGACGTGCATCCGGAGCGTATCCAGGGCGGCGGCGGCGAGATTGCGCTGTGCCCGGCAGACCTGGACCAGCAGCGGGCCGATATCTGGTTCGACGTCAGCCATACCCCCCTCCAGAGCAGTTGGCTAGCCAACTATCTCAGTGTAGTTTCGCGCTCGGCGCTCGTCAAGTGCAGCCGGTGGGCTGGAGGACGACTGCCGCGCGGTCATCTGCAGAGCGAGCGGGCCTCGGTGATCTCTGCTGGAGGAACGCTGTGTCAACGTTTCACCAGACAGAGCCTAGACGGCCATGAGGCTTAAGGACACGGGCACACTCGCGAAAAGCGCGGCGTCGGTCCTGGACGTAGACCAAGACAGAGCGCATAACGACACGATCGCATGACCGGTCCTCCCGGGGCAGTGCCTCGACACGTCCAGCCCGAATATCAACGACAGTGCCTTCTGGCCGACTCTCCTGCGCTTGTAGCAAGTTGGCGCGACACATTGCGTCTGGTTCGATCGCGATAACTTTGCCAGCTGGTTGGAGCCGCTATGCAAGCGCGAAGGTGAGCAAGCCTAAACCCGCGCCGACATCGGCCGCGACCTCGCCTGCCGCCGGGTGCGCCGCGTCCAAGATTCGCTGCCGTACTTGCTCGTAGCCCGGCGCGTTGGGCGTAGCTCCTTCCTGAGCGATCCAGTCTGACCAGTCCTGGTCAGGCATTGGGTATCTCCACGAGCATACTCATGCTCCGCTACCGCACATCCACCACCAGCACCTGCGCCGCATTATTGCCGTAGCCGAGGCGATTCCATTGCGGGCTGTCAGGCTGGGTGGCGTTAGTCGCATCGGTCGCGTGGGCGCGAATGACATGGCGACCTGTCCCCGCCGCCTGCCAGGTGAACGACCAGTCCTGCCAGCCGTACGGGTCCGTGCGCGATGTGAGTTGGGCGGGCTGCCACTCGCCCGCGCCGTCAATGCTGACCTCGACGCTCGTTACTGGCCCGGCGCCGGACCATGCCCGCCCGCGCACCGTGACGGCGCCCGGCGCCAGCACGTCGCCGTTCGCTGGCGCGGTGATGAGCGCGCGGGGGCGCATCGTGCGGACTGATTCGCGCTCGCGGTCGGGCCACTCGAACATGTACGACTTCGTCTGGAACTGCCCTTCGTAGGGCGCTGTTCGCACCTCGATCCGCGCCAGCCACTTGACCGAGGCCATGCCGTACCAGCCCGGCACAAGCAGGCGCAGTGGCGCGCCGTGGTCGGGCGGCAGCGGTTCGCCGTTCATGGCCCAGGCGATCAGGACGTGTGCGCTGGGGTCGGTCGCGTGTGCCAGCGCCAGCGAGCGGACGAAGTGAATGTCCGGGCCGCCCTTGTACTCGCCGTGGTCGGCCCCCGTGAAGGAGACTTCTACGGCGTCCGTGTGTGGCACAGCCTGGGCCAGCACGGTGTGCAGCGGCACGCCGGTCCAGGTGGCGTTGCCGACCGCCTGCCCGGCCCACGGTTCGCCGGTCGGCAGTGGCATCAAGCCGACGCGGCCATTGCCCGCACATTCGAGCGTCACCGTCAGCGTCTCGGCGGGCATGGCGCGGAGCTCGTCCACCGTCAGCGTGAGTGGCTGGCCGACCGCGCCCGCGATGACCAGCCGCCCATCGTGGTCGGGCAACGCAAAGTTCGAGCGGACATAGTGCAGGCGGGTCGGCGTAATTGGCTCCCGCAGCCCCTCCAGTGGCGTCTCAGCATTGAATGGCTCGGCCTTGACGACGACCAGGTCCGAGCGGTCCAGGCCGCTTGCTTGTGTTGCCACGCTATCCTCTCCCTCGGCGGGACGATGAACGCACCCGCCCTGCAAACCGTTTTCTCGCCGCGAATGATACCATCGGTGCGGGTTGCACGTTGGCAGGTTACAGGGTACAAGTTCGGCTTGCTGGCGCATTGGCAGACTGGCAGCACCGTGTGGCCGCCCCAACCTGCAACCTGCAACCTGTAGCCTGAAACCCGCCGGCCTGAAACAAGCGGAGGCAAATGGACGGGGTGAGCATCACGGCGCGGACGATCGAACTGCGTGGCCGACCGGCCTTCGTGCGGCTGGCCGGCGCCGACGCTGGTCCGGCGTTGGTGCTGCTGCACGGGCTGCCGACTTCATCCTGGCTCTGGCGGCGCTGCCTGCCGGCGCTGGCGGATAGGCTGCCCGGCTGGCGCATCATCGCGCCCGATCTACCGGGCTACGGCCATTCCGCGCCCCGACCCGGCGCGGGGCCGCGCCATCTGGGGCGCTGGCTGCACGCGCTGTTGCGCGACCTGGATGTGACGCGCTTCGCGCTGGTGGGTCACGATCTGGGCGGCCTGGTCGCGCTCACCGACGCCGTCGCCCGCACCGGGCAGATCGCCGGCTCGCCCCATCCGGCGCTGGCGGGCGGGCCGCAACTGGCGCGCCTGATCCTGCTCGACACGACGATCTATCCCGCCCCGTTCCTGGTGCTGGGTCTGCTGCCGTCCATCGTGCCGCCCGGCCCCGAACTCGCGCTGGCGTGGCTGGCGCGCGGCGGAGCAGCGCGGGCCGCCTGGCGGCGCGAGCGGTATTGCGCCGGGATGCGGCAATTGCTGGCTCCCGGCACAACGCTCAGCGCGGCGGACTGGGCGGAGTATGCCGCGCCGTATGGCGACATCATGGCCTGGCGTGAACTCTACCGCTCGCTGCGCGGGCTGGTCGGCCAGGCCGGCTTCGTGCTGCGCTGCCTGCGGCAGCTGCGCGACCTGCGGCTGCCGGCGCGCCTGATCTGGGCCGAACACGACCCCTTCTTCCCGCTCGCGGTGGCCCGGCGCTTGCGGCGGACCCTGCCCGGCGCCGAGGCGGCCGTGCAGGTTGTGCCGGGCGCGGGTCATTTCGTGCCGGAAGACCGGCCGGCGGAGGTCACGCGGCTGATCGCGGAGTTTCTCACCTGATGGAGACGATGGCGTCTCCCTGCAACGTAGCCGATGGGGAAGAGGAACGTGAAGGACGCGAAAACCGGCTCGCTGGCCCAGCCCGACCCCACCCTGTTTTTCACCACAGACCCGGTCTACGGTGCGCTGCTCGACCGCAATGACGATGGCGTCGCGGACGACCTGCGTGTGTACCTCGCCGTCACCGGCTCGCCGCCGCCTATCGCCTGGGTCGCGCTCATTGACCTGGCGGCGCGACTGGGCCTGGAAACCGGCGGTATCGCCTTTCCCGTAGCGGTCGCTGGCGCAGCCGTTGCCACCAGTGAAGGGCCACTGCTGCGCTGCGTGCCGAAAGAAAATCAGCAGACTGGCGCGGGTGGCTGGGCGCTGTGGGACGCAGCGGCGGTGCGTGCGCTCGCCCGCGCCGGCCTGGATGGCGCCGCTGGGGACGCTAGTGGCGGCGACGCGCCACCGCCACCGCCCGACCTCGCGCGCTTCTACGAGCCAGACGGCCCGGCGCTGGCCGACGATGACGGCGACCTCTTCGCCGACCGCCTGCGCCTGTGTCCAGTCGTGCCGCCTAACCTGCCCGTGGACATTGGGCTGGCGCTGCTTGACCTCGCCGCCCGGCTCGGCCTGGAGGCGGCGGGCGTGCGTTTTCCAGTCGCAGCGACAGCCGGTGAGGCGCCGCCGGCCGATAGCGTGCCGCTCTATCTCGCCTGGCAGGGCCAGCCGCCGGCCGAGGTGGCGCTTGCGCCCGCGATGCGCGCTCTGCCGCTGGTGCCGGGCGAGGGTGTCTGCACGCTGGCGCGCACGGCGGTGGGTGGGCTGGCGCTGGCGGTCTGGGGCGATGTGGTGGGCGTCGCCTGGACGCTGCGCCAGCTGGCCGCCGCCTGGCCCTGCCTGCGTGTGTGGGACGCAGCGGGCGCGACGGCGAGCAACCTTACCGATCACATCGTGACAATGGCGCACGGCGAGGATGCCGCCGGCCGGGCCGCGCTGCTGGCCGCCGACCTGGCACGATTCATGGCGCAAGGCTCGCCGCGCGGCGAAGTGCGCCTGCTCGGCGGCGAGGTGGCGTTGCGCGCGGCGGCCACCAACGCGCTCGCTGGCGCCGGCCTGACGGTAGTTGCCGCACCTGATGACGCCATCGCCTTCGCGGACGACTGGTCCGATGAGTGGGAGGTTGACCGCGCGCGGCGCGTCGTGCGCGAGCAGGTGCTGCCGGCCCTCGACCGCCAGGCGCCCGCCGACCTGCTCGTGCTGGTCAGCGAGCCACCGGCGATCCGGCAGGCGCTCGCGGCGGAACTGACCGCGCTGCTGCCGGCAGAATCGCGCGTGACGGTGCTCTCGGCGTTCAAGCCAGGATTGTGCTGGCTGCGCGAGGTGATCACGCCCGCATGGGTCGCGCGCGGTGACGTGGCGCGCGTCGCGATTACCTACCGGCCGTTCGTCGTGCTACCAGGCGAGCAGTTTCTCGACCTGCCGATGCGCCCGCGACAAGAACTCTATCCGGGCGACGAATTGCTGGCCGCCGCCCTGAATCTGCCACTCGACGCGGTGACGATCGCCGCAGCGCCGGACGACGGGCCTGCGGTGTACCAGGCTACAGCCTACGACGCGGCTGGCGCCATCCTCGATAGCCGCGTCTTCTCGCCGCGCTGGTACGCCCGGTCCTATCTCAACGGCGTGCCCGGCGCAGGCCAGGTCATGGTGAGTACGGGCGCGGTGGTCGCGCGGCAGGCGGGCCGGACGGTGGTGGATGTGCCGCTACCGACCGATCTCGATCGCTTCTGGGATTACTGGCAAGGCACGGTGTTGCCCCGCGTGCGCGAGTTTATCCTGGCCGAAACGGGCGGCGCGCCGGCCCC
>DASUBC010000541.1:0-4594 GCA_035763465.1 Thermomicrobiales bacterium | reverse complement strand
CTTGTCCGGCCCCAGGATGCCGTCAATCACCTCGTCGGGGCTGGCGCCGGGGAAGGCCGGCACCTTGCCGCTCTTGAGCATGTACTTCGCGCCATCGGTGAGGCGGAAGCGGAAGAAGGCCCAGGCCGCCTCCTTGTTCTTTGCCTTGGGGTTCAAGATGACGTCGTTGCTGATGCTGCCCGGATTGTAGAACTTGCCCGACCCGGTTGGCGTCGGCATCGGCGCAAAAGTGGTGACGAAGTCGTGTGGGTACTGCTTCTTGTCGTTGACGTAGCGCAAGACGTACATCGAGCCGGGCCAGAGGACCGCCTGGCTGGTCAGAAAGACATTCTGCTGGTAGACACGGAGGTTCTGCGCCAGCACCTCGGTCCAGGGGAAGGCGCTCTTCTCCTTGATCCTGCCGGTGTAGAGGTCGAGGTATTGCTTGAACGCGGGATTGTCGAAGTTCGACTCCTTGCCGCCATTCTTATACCAGTAGTCCGGCCCGATAATCTGCCGCGCGAGGTCGGGCGGGGAGTAGCAGCCGAAGACGTCCTTGCTGGAGACCTGCTTGGCGAGCGTGTGGAAGTCGTCTATGGTCCACTGGGTCGGCAGTTTGCCGCCGGCCGCTTCCAGCAGTTTCTTGTTGATGATGACGGCGTAGGGGTCGCGCACGGTCGGCAGGCTGAAGAACTTACCCTGATATTTGAAAAGACCGTCGGTCGTCTCGGTCCACGCCTTGACGGCCGGATCGCCCGCGATGTAAGAGGTCAGTTCTTCCGCCACGCCCGCCCGGATGCGCTGGCCCAGGCGCGGGATGCCGTAGGACATGTAGACGTCAATCGGCGTGCCGCCTTGTAGGGCGGTGTCGAGCTTGGTGTTGCCGGTATCGTCATTGACGTAACGGGTCGTGTTGACCTTGATGCCCGGATACTGCTTCATGAAGGCATCGGCGAGCGCCTGCGGCCCGTTTTCGGGCGGTTCACCGAACCAGAACTCGATCGTTACGTTGCCGCTCGTCTTCAGCACCGTGGGCGACGGGAAGGAGCTGGCGGCGGGGCTGGCCGCCGGCGAGGCCGCTTTGGTCGCGGACGCCGCAGCGGTAGAACTCGTCGCGCTGGTTGCCGCGCTGGTCGCCGCGCTGCTGCTAGCTGCGCTCGTGCTGCCAGTCGTCGCGGTCGCGCCGCCACCAGAGGCCGGCGCGCTCGTCGGCGCTTTCGTTGGCGCGGCGCTCGCCGTCGTGCTGCTGCTCGATGTGGCGGTGGTGGCCGTGGGGCTGCTCGATCCACAGGCCGCGAGCAATAGCGTAACGCTGCCGCCCGCCAGGCCGGTGAGTAACTGCCGGCGCGTCAGCCGGTGGGATGGGTGCCGTGCCGCCGTCATGTTCCCCTCCTACTCTGTCTGTCCGATACCGCATTACTCCGCGTAGGCGCGCACTTCGACCAGGCGAGCCGTGCGCCCGCCGTTCGTCGCCAGGATGGTGATCCGCAGCCGGCTGATCGCGCGCGGCGCGCAGGTATGGACGCGCCGCCGTTGCCAGTTGCCGCTGACTTCCGCGAGCGTAGCCCAGGCGCCGTCCGATCCCGCCGCTTCGACGCGATACTCGCGCGCGACGAGCGGGAAGGCGCCCTCCCAGACCCAGCCACTCAATTGCGAATCGAAGGTCAGTTCGACGCGACCGAGCGTCACCGGCGCGGGCCAGGCCAGTTCGAGCGCCTGGGGCAGCGGCGCGCCCGGGTCGGAGACCCACATGTTCGCGCCGACCTCCGGCCGGGTAACGCCGCTGAGAACGTTCGTCGCCGCGTACGGTCGGCTGACCGGCGTCAGGTCGGCGTGCAGGGTACCGTGCAGCCACCGCCAGTAGCCCAGCTCCTCGTCCCAGCGCCCGGCCTGCGTGCCGGGCGGCTCCTGCGCGGAGAGGCGCCAGGCGACGTCCGGCAGCGGTTCGAGCAGTAGCACGACCGGCTGCCCCGGCGTGGTCGTCACCGGCGGCGCCGCCTGGAACGTGACGGCTGTATCGCCGGGCGGCACGGTCGCTTCAAGGGTGGCGAGCGCCTCACCGGCGCCAGCGCACGGACCGAAATCGCGCAGCTGCGCGGCCTGCCGGAGATGCAGCCGCGCCGTCACCGGCCCGGCGGCGCCGGAACAGAGGCGCAACGTGACCGCGTCGAGTTGCCCCGCCGAGACCACGAAGGATTGCGCGACCGGCACGGTCAGGGGGATCGCGGCGGGTCCGCCAGGCCGCTGCCCGGCGAGTGGGTTGTAATGCTCAGGGAAACTCAGCCCGGCCAGTTCCCAGCCGGACGGATTCGCCGTATCGTCGTCGTCCAGGCAGAGCGCCGCTTCGCTCGTCGCCGTGACTGTGACGCCGGGCCGCCGGGCGAGGTCGCGCTCGTCCTCGTTGCGGCGCAGTGGCAGGTAGGCGCCGGCGCGCAGGAGCGTCTGCTGCACCGCGCGCACTGCCGCGCAATCGCCGGCGAGCGCGCGGGGCGTCAGGCCGCAGTGCGCGGCGAGCGCCGCCGCCGTGCCGCTGGCCTGGCCGATGGCGGCGCAGGTCTTCATCACGCGCGTCGAGCCGTGCGCGACGTGCGTGGCGCTGAGGTCGCGTCCCGCGAGGAAGAGGTTCGCGACCGTGCGGCTGTAGAGCGAGCGCAGCGGAATGCCATACAGCCCCGGCAACGGCGGCTGGGTACAGGGGCGGTCGGGCGAGTAGATACCGTCCGGCGCGTGCAGGTCAATCGGCCAGCCGCCGTAGGCGACGACGTCGTCCGGCACGGCGGCCAGGCCGCGCAGCACATCGCCCTCGGTCAGGATGTGGTCGCCTTCGAAGCGACGGCTCTCGCGCTTCCCCGGCAGGTGGCCGATCCAGTCCATTGTCCAGGTCGCCGCACGCTCGCGTATCCCCGGCGCCGTGCAGCGATTCTTGATATGGTCCCAGACGCCAAAGACGGCGGCGTGCAATTCGCGGCGGATGGCCTCGTTATCGGTGATGGTGTTGATCTTGCCGCCCCATTCGATCCACCAGTAGCCGCTGGTGAACTCATCATGATTGCGGAAGGGCAATGCGTCCTCGTCGGGGAAGACGTGCGCCCAGGCCGGCGGGACAAAGGGGACGGGCCGCCCGACATCGCGCGCGGCGAACATGATCGTCGAGCCGAGCACGAGGTCGTCGGCTTCCTCCGGCGCCCACGATTCGCCGAACTCGGCGCGGGCCTCGCGTCCATAACGGAAGGGCGCGCCAGATTGGAGCGCGATGAAGCCATCGCCGGTCGCGTCAATCACGTAGTCGCAGCGGAAGCGATAGGTGTGCTCGGTCCCCTGCTGCGCCGCCAGAAGCGCGGTGACGCGCGTCGTGTAGCCGTCGCGGGTCTCGTCCGCCGTCTCGACGCCGACGACGCGCGTGTTGAGGTAGAGCGTCAGATTCGGCTCGGCCTCGGCCTTCTCACCCAGAATCACATCCCACATCGGGTAGTGCTGGCCGTTGATCTGGCGCAACCCGTAGGAGCGCGCCCGCACGTCGAGGAAGAGTTCTTCCATCAGGCCGGTCTCGCGCGCGTCGCGGTTATAGCCGCTCTGCGACGCGCCGACCGGGTGGACACGCACCTCGCTGCTGCTGTTGCCACCGAGGACGGACCGCTCCTGCACCAGCGCGACCCGCACGCCCTGGCGCGCGGCGGCGATCGCCGCGCACACACCGGCCAGACCGCCGCCCACGACGACGAGCGGATACGACAATTCCTGCTCAATCGCCAGTGCGCCGGATGTCACCGCCATCCCGCTGTCTCCTTCCACGTTCGCGGCAGCGCCGCCCCGCCCGATCGGACGATCAATCGCGATTTCCCGCCGCCGCGCGGCCGGCGCCGCCGATCGCGACCGGCACGGTCAGGTAGCCCAGCCGGTGCGAGATGTGATCGGCCATCTCGATGACCCGCGCGCCGAGTTGCGCTTCGCGCTGGTCGAGGTCGAGCGCGCGGAGCGGCCCAGAGATGCTCGTCGCGGCGACGACCGCGCCCGAGGCGTCGCGAATAACCGCCGCGACGCAGGCCCGCCCGAAGGCCAGTTCCTCGCGCTCGGTCGCATAGCCGCGCTCGTGTACCAGTGCTACCATGGGGCGCAATTCCTCCGCCGAGCCGGCGGTGAACGGTGTGAACCGTGGGTAACTGAGCCGCGCCAGAATGACTTCGCGCTCGGTCTCAGGCAGATGAGCCAGGAGCGCCTTCCCCATGGCCGTGCAATGAAGGAGGTTCCGCTTGCCAATCATCGTATGGAGTTTCGGCGCTTTCGGGCCTTCCACGGTCGCCAGGTAGAAGATTTCGTCACCGCGCAGGATGGCGAGGTTCGCCGCCAGCCCCAGGTCGGCGGCGACCGCCGAGAGCTCGGCCATCGCCTGCCGCCGCACCTCAATCTGATTGAGCGCGACGCCGGCCAGCGTGACCAGCTCCAGGCCCAGCCCATAGAGGCCCGTTTGCGGATCGCGCTCGACGAAGCCCAGCGATTCCAGTGTCGTCAGCAGGCGTGAGACCGTGCTCTGTGAGAGGTCCAGCTGGCGCGCCAGGTCGGAGACGCGCTGCCGGGGCCGTGCATCGGTGAAACAGGTGAGAATTGATAGCGCGCG
>DASUBC010000540.1:0-7175 GCA_035763465.1 Thermomicrobiales bacterium | reverse complement strand
CCTCGCGCGAGACCTCCGGCGAGAAGACCTGCCGGACCACCTGCGGCTGGTTCGTGTGGACGACCTGGCCGTCGTGCCGCAGGTCTTGCACGATGTAGGGCCGCATCAGCTTGCCGCCGTTGGCGACGGCCGAGACGGCGGTCAGCATCTCGATCGGCGTGACGCTGATACCCTGCCCAAAGCCATTCGTCATCAGCGTGATCGGCCGCCAGTCGGGCGCATCCGGCCAGTTGACGATACCAGCCTCTTCGCCCGGCAGATCAACGCCGGTGCCAGTGCCGAAATTGAGCTGGCGCAGCATGTTGTAGAAGCCGTCCGGCCCGACTTTCTGGGCGATCCAGGCCGCGCCGAGGTTACTGGAGTGCTGCAAAATCTCGCTCATCGTCTCGTGACCATAGGTCGCGCCGCCGAGATTAGTAATGGTGAAATCATCCACCTTGATATACCCCGGCGCGTCGTAAAAGATGCTGTCGGGCGTGATTGCGCCGGTCTGTAAGCCGATCGCCATCGTCAGAATCTTGAAGGTCGAGCCTGGCTCGTACAGCCCCGAGACAGCGGTATTCTTGAACGTGCTGAGGTCGAACGACTCGAAGGTATTCGGGTCGAACGAGGGCCGGTCCGCCATCGCCACGATCGCGCCGGTGTTGACATCCATCACAATCGCCGAACCACCAGCGGCGTGCTGACTGTCAATCGCCATTTCCAGCTGCCGTTCGACCAGCCGCTGAATGCCGGCGTCGAGCGTCAGCGTGACGTCGAGACCGTCTACCGGCGGGTCGAGGTGCTGCTGCCCGACGGCGATCAAGTTGCCATTCACGTCATATTCGGCGCGCATCCGTCCCGGCTGGCCGCCGATCTGAGCGTTATACGATCGCTCGACGCCGTATGCGCCCTCCAGGTCCCAGTTGGCGAAGCCAATCACTTGCGAGGCGAAGTCGCCGTTGGGGTAGACGCGCTGCGGCTCTGGCGTGAGCAAGACGCACGGCGATGGCGCGTTCATGCAGCCGAGTTTCAGCGCCCGCACACCGTCCGACTGCGCGGGCGAGAGGTGCCGCCTGAGTTGCACCCAGTAGGCGTGCGCCGCGCGGGTGTCGTGAAAGCGGTTGGCGATGTCGTCGGCGCTCATCTGCAATGGTCCGGCCAGCGCGCGAGCCAGCACGGCGTCGTCCTCCGGCTGAATCTGGCTGAGGTCCACTTCCACGCGGTCGAGCGGTATAGTGCTGGCGAGCACGTTGCCGTTACGGTCGTAAATCGTGCCGCGCCGCGCGGGCACCGGCCGGTCGCTGGAGCGTTCTTCGCGCGCCGATGCACCGAGATCGGCCCCGCGAATGACCTGGAAGGAGACCAGCCGCACGCCAATAGACCCCATAAAGACGACAAACGCCACGAGCACCAGATAGACGCGCCGCCGGGGAATTTCAGTCACGACAACCTCACAGCCGAATCAAAGGACAACCCTCACCCCGCTCGCTCCGCTCGCATCCCCTCTCCCGTGGCGACGGGAGAGGGGGCAGGGGGTGAGGGTTGTTGAAGTGAGGGCTACTCACCGCGCGGGCGCGCTGGCCGCGCCGCGCCCCAGCAGGCGCTGCCAGAGCCGCGCCCGAAAATCTGGCGGCGCGGGTGTCGGGGTCACGACCGGCGCTTCGGTCGGGGGATGCTGGACGGTGATGAAACGCTTACCAGGGGTCGCGACTGCCGGCGCGCCGGCTGCTTGTGCCGGCACGGTTACACCGGGATCGCGGGCTTCGGGCAGCGCCGCACCGACGTAGGGCTGCATCCCATAGTCGCGCCGGGCGATCTCGGCGGCGCGGGCGATCGTCCGCTCATTGTCGAGCTGGTATTGCAGGAGCTGGTTCTCCTGCTCGACCTGCTTTTGCTGGCGCTGCAAATCGGAGATAGCATAGCCCGAGCGCGCAACGTGGCTGATCTGGATCAGGTAGATCAGGCCGAGCGCGCTGAGCGCGAGCGTCGCGAGGCCAAAGAGGCCAGCGCCACCGGGCCGGCCGGCGCGCCCGCGTGCTGCTGGCCGGCTGGCCGCCCGCGCGGGACGCTGTCGCGCGGCCGGCGTCGCGCTGGTACGGGCTTGCCGCGCCGGCTGACGCGCGACCAGGCCGCTCTGGTCGCGCAGGTCAAACGCCGTGCTCATGGCAATTTCTCCGCGACGCGCAGGGTCGCGCTGCGACTGCGCGGGTTCGCCGCGATCTCGGCTTCGCCGGCCCGGATACCTTTGCGTTCCACCGGCCGGACCGTGGCCCGGTGCCCACAGACGCAGACCGGCGTCGCGGGCGGGCAGAGGCAGTCGGTCGCCTCACGCCGGATGAACTGCTTGACGATCCGGTCTTCGAGCGAATGGAAACTGATCACCGCCAGCCGCCCACCAGGGGCCAGCACGTCGAGCGCGCCGGCCAGCGCCGCTTCCAGCACGTCCAGCTCGCGATTGACCGCGATCCGCAGCGCCTGAAAGGTGCGGGTCGCCGGGTGAATCTTGCTGCCTCGCCCCGCCGGGACCGCCCTGGCGACGACCGCCGCCAGTTGCGCCGTCGTCGTGAATGGCGCGCTGGCGCGGTGGCGCACGATGGCGCGGGCGATTCGCCGCGCCCAGCGATCCTCGCCATAGGTGAAGATGAGGTTAGCGAGTTCGTCCTCTGGCAGTGTGTTGACGAGGTCGGCCGCTGTCGTGATCGCGCCGGGGCCGAAGCGCATATCGAGCGGGCCGTCACTGTTGAAAGAGAAGCCTCGCGCGGAGTCGGCGAGCTGATACGACGAGAGACCGAGGTCGAGCAGCACACCATCGAGCGGCGCGAAGCCGGTCTCGCGGGCATAGTCAGCCAGGTTGGAGAAGTTGCCCTCGCGCAGCGTCAGCCGGTCGCCAAACTCGGCCACGAGCGCCGCGCCGCGCGCAATCGCCGCCGGGTCGGCGTCGAGGGCGAGCACCCAGCCGGCCGGCGCGCTGGCCGCCAGCAGCGCCCGCGTGTGCCCGCCGCCGCCGAACGTGCCATCGAGATAGCGCCCGCCGGAGTGAGGCTGGAGCGCAGCCAGCGTCTCGGCCAGCAGCACCGGCGTATGGCCCGGCGGCGCGGCGCGTTGCGGTTCCATGAAAGGCACATCGGTCATCAAATGAGGTCTGCCAGGCGCTGCGCGATGCTCGCGCCTGCGTCCTCGACCGCCGCGCTTAAGTTCTCCCAGCGGCCCGGCTCCCAGATTTCGACGTAGGTATTCATGCCGACGACGACAGCTTCGCGGTCAATGCCGGCGTAGCGGCGCAGTTCGGGTGGCAGGACGATCCGGCCTTGCGTGTCGAGTGTTTCATCCATCGCCTCGGCAAAGACCATCCGCTTGAACTGGCGGGCGTCGGGGTCGCTGATAGAGAGCGCGCTGACCTTCTCGGCCAACGTCTGCCAGGCGGCGAGCGGGTAGACGGAGAGGCAGCGGTCAATACCGCGCGTGACGACGACACCCTCGGCCAGCTCGCTCCGGAACTTGGCCGGGATGGCGAGCCGCCCCTTCGCGTCGAGGTTATGGCTGAACCGCCCTAAGAACATGCTGCCTCACTGCCCCACCGAGCGGTCTGGGCGGAGGAGTTATCCACCAAACTCCCCACTTATCCCCACTTCGACCCACCGTTATCCACATTATAGCCATCTTGCCCCCAAAAACAACCCTCTTCGGGGTGTAATTTCGAACTGTCCGTACCTATTCGTTCGTCGCGTCCGTACAAAAACGGTGAACCGCCAGGGCGCCAAGCGCGCCAAGAATGAGAGAAGAAGGTACTCCCTTGGCGGGCTTGGCGTCTGCTTGGCGCCTTGGCGGTTCACCCCTCCTCATCTCGCGTTCGTTCGCGGGTCTTGACGGATGCCGCAGCGCGTGTTATTCTTCGGAAAGAACATATGTTCTACTACATGAAGGAGGTGCGACATGTTTCTGGCCTGGTTCGATGGTGACCGGAAGAAGCCAACCAACCAGAAGATCGAGGAGGCCCGCGCGCGGTACGTCGCGAAGTTTGGCCGGCAGCCGGTGGTCTGCCTGGTCAATCCCGCCGATCTCGTCCCGAATAGCGCCGTCGAGTTGCGCCCACTCAACCAGATCAGCCGCAACTGTTTCTGGATCGGCTATGACGACGCCGACGACACGCAGCAGCCGACCGCGCCAGCAGCCGCACAGCCCATATCGCCAGCAGGCTCCGGCGAACAGACGGACAGCCGGTCGGCGACCCGCCCGAAGCGTGTGCGCGCCGCCCGCCCGGCCGCTCCCACTGCCACGGTGGCAGCCCCAACCACACCAGCAAAAGCCGCTACATCGCCGGCACGACGCACTCGCCGGGCCGCCTGACAACGCGCGGCCGGCGATCACGCGACCCAGATAGAACACGCACGCACAGAAGGAGACGCACCATGCTCATCCGGGCAGATCACGAACAAGCAGCGGCGCTGGCGCGCCTTCGCGCGGAACGAGCAGACGCTGAGGTGGCGTACCGGCGCGCCCGCCTGGCCGAGGCGCAATACCAGGAGGACCAGCGCCTGGCCCGTGCGGACCGTGTCATGCGCCGGCTCCTCGGCGGCCTCCGCCACCTGGGCCAGCCGCGCACTCAACCGCACTACGAAGCACTGCTCTCCCGTGACAGCGAACCAGTCAGGCTTGCGCCACACTCCAACGACCGGCG
Source organism: Thermomicrobiales bacterium (assembly GCA_035763465.1). Lineage (GTDB taxonomy): Bacteria > Chloroflexota > Chloroflexia > Thermomicrobiales > CADCWN01 > DASUBC01. The sequence goes on along the minus strand of DASUBC010000540.1, from coordinate 2,515 downwards.
CGACGCCGCGTAACCTCTTCCCACACCCGGCCAGCACTGGTGATCTCCGTTTCTCCGCCGGGCAGCACACAGTTCCCAACGAAAGGAAACGGCCATGCAGCCAGCCGATTCGGCCAGCACACGCATCAATCCGGAGCGCTACACGCTGGTGCGAACTGCGTTGCTGCGTTTGCTGCCGCGCGACGGTGACGGCCTCACCTGGGCGGCCATCTGCGCCGGTATCGCGCCGTTACTGCCGCCAAGCCTCTTTCCACAGCCTGGTGTGCTGCACTGGTATGTCAAGGCCGTGCGGCTGGACCTTGAAACGCGCGGAATCATCGAGCGTCTACCCAGCGTGCCCGCGCGCTTCCGTCAGCGGTGAATCGCCAAGAGAGTTCTTGGTTGATTGCTCTGGATCTGGCAAGTCTACTGTCCCCGGCTCGACCGCTACCCCCGTGCTGATGCGGCGGATGGTCTGCGCCCAGCACCCGCTATCCGCTGCCACGCGCTGCCGTCTCAGTACATCCGCGCAACGAGTCTTGGGCGCTCGCGCGGACGCCTGGTTAGGCGTCGGACACCACCGACAATGGACGCCGCTCGTGCTCGCATGGAGGCTGGCTGAGCCGGGGGCTTGGACCGCCTCACCGCTGCCTACCGACACGCTCTCCGGACGCTGCTAGTGCTGCCGCGCGAAGACATGGGCCACGAGCGAGCGCCGGTTGTTGACTCCCGTCTTCGCGAAGATCGCCTTCAGGTGGTCCTGCACCGTCAGCGCCGAGATGCACAGCGTGGCGGCGATCTCCGCCGTGGAGCGGCCGTGCAGCACCAGTTGTGCCACGAGCGTCTCGCGCGCGGTGAGCGCATAGGCCCGAAGCACCAGCGGCACGATCTCCACCGGCGGCGCCGGCTCCACGACCACCGCCGTCGCGCCGCCCGCCCCCGGGCCTGCCAGGCGAGCGGCGTGCAGCGTCGCCCAGCGGCCCGCGCGGGTTCGGACTCGCCCGCGTGGCAGCAACCCGCCGCCAGGGACCCCCTCGCGTTCAAGCGCCCATAGCCGCGCCGCGACCGCGCGCACCGCCTGCGGGGCCTCGTCGCGGCGCGGCCAGTCCCCGAGCTCCGCCAGCCAGCCCGCCGCCGCCGGAGTCGTCGCAATGACGGTGGCGTCGTCCGCCAGGAGGATTACCCCCGGGCCGTCAGCCGCCGGGGCCAGCTCCGCCCGCTCGAGCAGGAGTGCCGTACGCAACCCCTCGGCCACATGAGGCGCCAGCTCGCGCAGGAAGGCGACATCGTCCGCGGCGAAGTCGGGATCGCCCCGCTGGCGGTGGAGGCACAGCACGCCCCAGCAGGCGCCGTCGCTCAGTAGCGCCGCGCGCAGCTCGTCGCCCAGGCCCAGCGGCGCGAGGATGTCCCGATACCGCGCGCTCTGTTCGAGGTTCTTGCCCGTCGCCGCGCTCAGGCTGTTGACCGGTGTACCGCCCCGCGCGAGCGCGACGAACTTGTTGGCGTCGTCCTGCAAGAACTCGTTCGCGAGGAAGGCGGGGGTCGCCTGCTCTGGTATCCCCTCGATGACCGAGCCGGTAAAGAGAAGCGTGTCGGGATCGACGGTCGCTGCCCAGAACGCGGCGATCGGGGTGACCTGGCGGAGCGCCTTGAGGAGCGCGAGGCGCAACGCAAGCGCGTCAAGGCCCGCGTGGCAGAGCCGGAGGATGTCGCGTTGCGCTCGTACCGCCGCCGTGGTGTCCATGTGCGCTCCTGACCTTCGTCCCAGTATATCCCGGCGGCGCCCCCCGCGAAATCCCAGGAATCTGGGATAGCCTCACGGCGGATAGTGCAACATAGTGAGGAGGGGACACCCGCGTACCCCACGGATTGCGAGAATGGAGGCCGACAATGACAGGCAAGGCGAACGAGGCGAACAAGGATGTCGTGCGCCGGTTCGTGGCGCGCTTCTGGAGCGGTGGCGACCTGACCGCCATCGGGACGCTGATGGCGACCGACGCCATCATCCACCAGCCGGAGGTGGGCGGCACCGACGGACTCAAGCAGTTCAACAGGGCGATGCGGGCGGCCTTCCCGGACTGGCACTCTACGCCCGAGGAACTGGTCGCGGAGGGGGACGTTGTGGCTGAGCGGTGGACGGGACGGGGAACGCATCGCGGCGAGTTCCAGGGCATCGCACCGACCGGCCGCCAGGTGGCGGTGCCAGGGGTAGTATTCTACCGCCTCCGGGACGGGCAGATCGTCGAATTCCGCGGCAGCTTCGATACGTTGAGCATGTTACAGCAGCTCGGGGCGGCGCCCGAGCCGGCGCGCGGCTAGGCTGGTCATCCGCCGACAGGTGGCGAGCCGGCCTGCGGCCTGCCGATCCTGCGCCTGCCACTAGCCGCGATCAGGTGGTTAGCGCCGCGCAGGCCGCCTGGCGCGGGCCGTCGTCAGCCCACCGCAAGCCGCGCCCCCGGGCATGGCGCGGCGGCTGACGACGGCGCCGGCTCGCGCCACGGGAGCTGTACACGTTTTCTCTTGGCACTCTTGGCGC
>DASUBC010000539.1:0-12263 GCA_035763465.1 Thermomicrobiales bacterium | reverse complement strand
TGCCGCGCCCGCCGCCAGCGACCATGCCGACGCCCAGCTCCTACTCACCTGTCCGCCTCACCCGTGGGCGAAATGATCGAACGCGCCGCCCTGGACCGGCTCTTCGCGGCCGTCGGCCCGGCGCAGCACGATCGGGGCGGTGTTGTCGTCGGGTGGCACGATGCGACCGATCGCCACCGGCAGGGGCAAATCGCGCTCCTGGCACTGCCGCGTCAGCGCCGCGAACGCCTCCGGCGCGATCGTAAAGAGGAGTTCGTAGTCCTCGCCGCCGCGCGTGGCGAGATCGAGCCAGCTGTCGGGAAAACGCTGGCGCACGCTCTCCGGCGCCGGCAGCGCCAGTTCGACGACCCGCGCTGCGACCTTACTCCGCGCGCAGATTTTCGCCAGATCGCCCCACAGGCCGTCGCTCAAGTCCATCGCGGCGGTCGCGCCCGCTTCGACCAGCAGCCGGCCGCACTCAATGCGCGGCTGTGGCCGGTGGTGCGCGGCCAGCATGGCACGCTCACCCGCCGGCAGCGGCTCCAGCGATTGTGCCGCGCCAGGCACCGACTCGCGGGCCAGCAAGAGCCGGAGACCGGCGGCGGATAGCCCCAGCGGCCCACTCACGGCCAGCAGGTCGCCCGGCCGTGCGCCGTCGCGCGTCAGGAGCCGCCCCTCGGCTTCGGGCCAGCTCTCGCCGACCACGGTGACGTGCAGGCCGAAGCGGTCCGGCGACGCCACGATGTCGCCCCCCGCGATAGCTGTCTGATAACGCCTGGCGAGCAGGCCCAGGCCGCGATAGAGCTCGCGGAGGCCCGCCACCGGCTCCGCGCCGGTCAGGCCGAGTGTGACGACCGCCAGGCGGGGCCGCCCGCCCATCGCCGCGACATCGCTGAGATTGACCGCCAGCGCCTTGTGACCCAGGTCGCGCCAGCTCGTCCAGTCGAGGCGGAAATGGACGCCGCCAATCAGGCTATCAGTAGTAATCAGCGCCCGCGCGCCAGGGGTCGGCGTCCAGGCCGCCGCGTCGTCACCAATGCCGAGCAGCGGCGCGGCGTCACCAGTGCTGGACGTCGCGCCAACGGCAGCCAGCGTCTCCGCCAGCACATCAATCAAGGCGAATTCGCCGAGTTCGGCGACCGTCGCCGGTTCAGCGTCCATTGCCCCCCACATTCGGCAGCGGCATCCACGCTGGCGACCAGTTGTTGCCGTGATCGCCGGTCAGATTCCGCAGCGCGTGTATACCATCGCTTTCGGCATCCACAGCCACCAGCCAGATATTCGAGATAGCGGGATCGGGCGGTTGCGCGGCGGAGAGATAGGCGATCCAGCGGCCATCGGGCGAAGGGCGCGGCGCGGCATCGGTCGTGCCGGTGGTCAGCCACAGCCGCAAGCGGTTCTCCGGCTTCTGGGCGCGGTCAGTCACCCAGAGGCCCACATAGCCATCCGGCTGCGGCGGTGGGCTGTTGTCGCTCTTCAGCCTGCCCTGGCCATCGGTCACACCACCAGCGCCATGCACGAAGACAAGGCGCTGGCTATCCGGCAGCCAGGCAAAGTCATGCTCATAGCGCCGGCCGGGCACCGCTTCCGGTGTGCCGGCCGCAGGGCTGACCGGGTTTTGCGCCCGGTCGTTCAGCGACCAGCTCTGCCCGGTCGCCAGGTCATAGATCCAGGCCGTCTGGTCGTCACTGAGCGGCGGCGCGCTATAGGTCGCGTACTGCCCATCGGGCGAGAGTTCGACGGCGAACCCAACCGGGGCGGCTGGATCGGGATGGAGCGACGCCCCTGGCACCGCGTCGGCCGTGACGATGTGCGGCTCGCCCAGCTGCGGCCCGACCGCGCAGATCACCGTCTCCCCATTGGTGGACCAGTCCCAGATGATGCTGCCATTGTCGGGCAATAACGGCGCGAGAATGTTCTGGGGCCAGTTGTTGTCGAGTGTGACCACGCGCAATTCCGGCCGGCGATCGAACGGCTTACCTGTATCGTAGATCAGTGCCCGCCCGCCGCGCAGCCAGGCGGCCCGCCGCACGTCAAACGGTGGCTGCTCGTAGGTGAGCTGCCGGTGGATCCCGGTGCGGAGATCGAGTACCCAGAGATTGCGATTCTCGTGCTGGTCTTCAACCACATAGGCGATCATCGTGCCATCGGGTGACCAGACTGGAAAGGATTCGATCGCCTGGTCGTTCGTCAGCCGCCAGAGTTGCCCGGTGGTGATATCGGTCAGCCAGAGGTCAATCTGGCCATCGCGGTCCGAGACGAAGGCCAGCGTGCGGCCGGGCGCCAGGCCGACCGGCGGCGCAATTGGTGTCGGCGCGGGTGGGCCGGCCACGGTGGGCGGCGGTGTCACTTTCGGGCGCACGGTTGGCGTCGGCAACACGCTCTCCACCACCGGCGTCGCCGTCCGGACGAATGGCCCACAGGCGGCCAGGCTTACGAGGAGCGCGAGCAAGACGAGCAGGCGCGCGCGCGGTGCGCGGTGCGGGCGAGCGGCGGAGCGCGGCGAGGAAGCAGTCATGGCGCAGTACCGCTCCCCTGCCCTAGCGCGCGGGCGCCGGGCGAGCGCGCGCCCGGCGTGCGAGCACATCGTCATAGACCGCGCGCGTGGCGGCGGCGGTGCGCGCCCAGGAGAAACCGGCCGCGCGACGCGGCCCCCGCTGGCGCAATTCCGCCCGCAAGGCTGGCTCCGCCAGGAGCCGCGCGAGCGCGGCGGCCAGGGCGTCCGGATCGCGCATATCCACCACGAGCGCCGCGTCGCCGACGACTTCCGGTAACGACGATTGATCGCTGGTCACGGTCGGCGTCCCACAGGCGAGGGCTTCCAGCGGTGGGAGACCAAAACCTTCGTACAGCGATGGATAAACAAAGGCTTCGGCCGCGTTATACCACAGCGGCAAGTCTGCATCCGGTATGTAGTCGGTGAAGCGGACCCGCCCTGCCAGTCCCAGCGCCTCGACGCGCGCGAAGACCGGGTCGTACAGCCAGCCTTTGCCGCCCGCAATGACCAGCTCGGCGTCCGTGCGCGGCGCGAGGCGTGCGAAGGCGTCGAGCAGGCCAGTCAGATTCTTCCGCGGTTCCAGGGTGCCGACAGCGAGAATCATCTGGTCCGGCAGGCGCTGGGCGGCGCGGAAACGTCGCACCTCGTCCGCAGGGAGCGGCTGGAACGCCGGATCGGCCGCGTTCGGCACGACCGTGACTTTCGCCGGGGAGACGCCAAGCCGCCGGACAATTTCGTCGCGCGTGAAACTGGAGACGGCGATAATCCGCGCCGCGCGCCGCGCTGAGAGCGCCGTCAAGGCCGAGAGATAGCCGCGCCGCCCCGCGCCATGCGCGCCGGCATAGGCCAGAAAAGCCAGGTCGTGGATGGTAACCACGCCAGGGCAGGGCAAGGCCAGCGGCAGGACATTCACCGGGCCGTGCCAGAGATCGAGGTGCTCGCGCCAGGCCATGACCGGCCCGGCGGTCTGCTCCCAGACAATCCGCACGGGCGGGCGCTCGGTCGGCAGCCGGCTATAGCGCCAGCGCACTTGCTGTCCGGCTAGCCTGGAACGCGCACGAGGACCAGCGAAGACGACGACATCATCCGCCGGGCCAGCGGTGACGTCGGTGGCGAACGCGCGCACCAGCTCGGCGATGTACCGGCTGACACCCGCCTGGCGATACGAACCAGCAAATGAGAGCAGTTGCGCGTTCAGACCAATCCGCGCCGGTCGCGCGCGGCTCATGCGCTCCTCGCAGTGCGCCAGACGATCACGCTTCCCTCCACGGTACATTCGCCCCCTGAAGGGAATCTACTCGATCGCGCTCACCGGGGCCAGTTGGTAGGGGATAGGGGATAGTCTCTCGTCGGCGCGCTGATCGTAGATTAGCACCGCCTGGTGGAAAGGCACTATCCCCTATCCCCTATCCCCTACTCACTTCTTCATCAGTTGATCGTCGGTGACATTCAGCATGACACCCTCGTCGGCGACGTCCGCGATCTGCGCGGGCGTGGCGAAACGGTCGGCTTTGAAGATGCCCGCGCTGTCAATCTGCACGAAGCCTTCGCGCAGCAACCGCGCGCGCAACACCTCCGGCAAATCATCGCCTGGATCGAACGCCTGCGCGACCCCGCCGAGCAGCGTATCCTCATAGATGGGCGCCGCGCCAGGCTCGGCGCTCATCGCGCCCGGTTCAGCCGGCGTGGCGCCTGACCCGGCGGTCGCCGCGCGCGTATTGCTGATCGCTTCGCGGGCCTGGCGATCGGCGTCGGCCGGGTCATTACCGCCGCTCATCTGCACGCGCCGGACTTTGCCGACGTGATGATTCTCGGCGTCGTAGACTTTCATCCCTTCCTGCACACGCATCAGAATGTCCGTGCCGGTGTGGGTAGGATCGAGCGACATAGGATGCTCCTTTCATGTCTCGCGGTGGTCAGCCAGCCGGCAACGCTGCCCCTCACATTCGCAGACACCGTGCCAGCCGCCCACACAGCGCGCCATGCAGGAACTCTTGTGTCCGGATCATCGTCTCACGAATAGAGACCGTACCAGGAGGACACGATGAGCGACCCGAAGGAGCGCGCTGCTCTGCTGCCCGGCCTCGCGTGCGGGCTGGGGATACTGGCCGCGTGGCTCATCGCGTGGCGTCTGCTCACCGACGCGGCGGGGTGGTTCGCATCGGCCACCGCTATGTTCAGTTTGTGTGGCCTGCTCCTCGCCAGCCAGCCACTGCTCCGCTGCCGCCCCGTCTGGCGCATCGGCCTGCGGGGGGCGGGCGTAGTCAGCTGCGCGCTGGCCGTCGCGGCGGCGCTCTCGCTCGGCGGTTTCCTTCCCGCCAGTGTCGCCGGCTGGATCAGTCCGCCGCTGGGCCGGTTCGGCGGCGCGCCCGCGCTGGCGCTACTCGCGCTGGCGGCGCTGGCGGCGTTCGGCGCCGGCAGAGCCAGGCGGCCAGCCCTGCTGCTTGACGCGGCCACCTTTTGTGGTCTCGCGTCTGGCTGGGTCTGGAGCCAGACGCGCCGCCAGGCCACATTCCCCACGCCACCGACAATCCTGGTATTGGCGCCGCGTGTGCTGGCCCTGCGGGCACTGGCGCTGGCCGGCTTCACACTCGTTGTAGTGCTGGCGTGGCGCCAGCAAACTGCCGGCACGACCTTGTGGCGCCAGTGGGCCTGGCGCTGGGGTGGCGTAGCGCTGCTGCTTGGCCTGGCGCTCGCGCTATTCACGCGTGACTGGCGCCAGGCTGGTCTGTTTGCGCTGCCGGTGCTTGTCGGACTGGTGGGTATGGCGCGGCTCGGGCGCTGGCGCGGCGGCGCACGGGCGCTGTGGCCGCATATCGGGCGCGGCGCGGCCTGGCTCGCGACGGCGCTGGGTCTGCTCGCCATCATCTACGGCGCGACGACAGAGGACCTGGAAGTGGTCCTACTGCGGAACACCGTCGAACACCACGCCACGGCCTTCTGGCGTGGTTATTTCGGCGATGAACGCGCGACACGCCACGCGCCCGGCGCGTTCGCCGGCATGGTGCGCGCAGCCGATGGCCGGCCACTCGCCGGCGCGAGCGTCGTCGTGGCGGGCGCGGATGGGCAGCCGTATAGCGCGGTGAGCGATGCGGCCGGGCGCTATCAACTTGCCGGCATGCCGGCGGGCAATTACCTGCCGCTGGCAGTCGCGCCGGGCTACCAGCAAGGCGCGGTGCGCGGCCTCGGCGGGCGGGTCGTCACCGTGCGCGCGGGGCGCACGGCTGGCGGCGTTGATTTCGCCTTGCGGCCACGTCCGCCCTTCGACCCGAGCGTCAACGAGAGTTTGCACTTCGGTCCGCCAACCGAAGTGACCATTGACAGCCTGCAACCGAGCACCGTGATCCGCCGCGAGTTCACCTTCGAGAACAAGGGCAAGGTGCTCGACGGCGGCCTCGTTCACGAGCCGCGTCCCGAACTGGGCGCGGGGCCGTTCCCGATCCTGCTGATCATCTATCCCGGCGAGGCGAAGGACTGGGAGGGCGTCTCGGCGCCGCTGGCGGCGGAGGGCTTTGTCGTCGTCAGTTACTTTCCGCGCCGCCTGCTCGACCTGAACGGCGACCTCGACGACCTGCGCCTGCTGCTGAACCTGACGACAGCCGGCCGCCTCTCGGCGCGCGGCGACGGCCACCGCGTCGCCATTCTCGGCGGCAGCGTCTCGACCGTCTACACCTACCTGCTGCTGCGCGAGATCGCCGGTACGCCGGCGCGGGCGAGCGTGCGCGCGGCGGTGCAGTACGGCGGGCTATTCGACCTCTTCGCCTTCCGGCAGAGCTGGGAAGCCGGCAAGGTAATCATTGATCCGGGCATCTCGGGGCTGGAATACCTGCTGATCGCCTTCGGCACGCCCCAGAACCAGCCCGAACTCTACCTGCGCTTTAGCCCACGCTACGGTCTCAACGGCGACAGCCTGCCCCCGACGCTGCTCGTCCACGCCGGCAAGGACATCATCGTGCCCGTAGACCAGAGCCACCTCGCGGATGCGACCTTCACCGAGCTCGGTCTGCCGCACGAGCTGCTGATCTACCCCGACCTGGAGCATTACCTCGACGTCAGCCAGCGCGACCCCGAACAGCTCGACATGCTGCACCGCACGGTCGCCTTCTTGAAAATCTATCTGGGGCCATAGAGCGTAATGATCCTGTAAGGGTTCCGTAAGCGCGGCGCCCTTGAGAGTAGTTCCCTGCGGGGCGTATAGTTGACGTAAGAGGACAATCATGCGTTGCGGGTGTGGCGCACGCCACCACGCGAATGAGAGATGGCAATGACCAACAGCGACGACAAGTGTATTCCAGCGGGGCGCTATCGCCGGGCCGGCTTTCTGGCCGGGTTGAGCGCCGGGGCGCTCACCACGGCGGTGATGTTCGTGCTGAACCGTGGGTTCGGCGCTTACTCACTGGCCGAGGCGATCGCCTACCGGCTGATCGCGCTGCTCCCACTCTCATTCTTTTCGTTCGGGGTCGAAACGCTGGGCGGCAACGCGAAGCAGCTGATGTTGCTAATCGTGATGGTTGTCCAGGTGCTGGTCTGCGGCCTGCTGGGGCTGCTGTGGGCGAGCCTGGCAATGACCCTCCCTGGTGAAGAACGACCGGACCGGCGCATGCCCGCGCTCTGGAAACCCGGCCCAAGCGGCGGACTCTTCTACGCGCTGATGCTCTTTCTCCTCGCCGAGATTTTTTTGTTGCCGTCGGTGGGCGATGGTTTTCTCGGCGTGGCCGCGCAAACCGGCGTCAGCGCTACCGCGCTCACGCTGGGCTTCGAGGCCGTACTCTACGGCCTGGGCCTCGCCTTCTTCTACCGGCTGCTGCTGACACCAGCGGGTCAGCCCGTCACGAGCCGCCCGTTGACCCGGCGGGACTTCGTGCAACGCGCCATCTTCGGGCTGGCGGCGCTGGTGATTGGCGGCGCGGCGGTCAGCGGCCTGACCCGGCGCAGCGGGGCGGCGGCGCAGTCGAACGGGCGCATCGGCAACGACGACCTGCCGCCGGAGATCACGCCGAACGGCGACTTCTACAAAGTCTCCAAGAACTTCGCCGACCCGCACGTCAGCCAGATCGGCTGGTCGCTGCAAATCGCCGGCCTGGTCACGAACCCCTACAGTCTGACCTTTGACGAGATTCGCGCCATGCCGGCCATAACCGATTACCGGACGCTCACCTGCATCAGCAACGAGATTGGCGGCGACCTGATCTCGAACGCCGCCTGGAAGGGCGTGCGGCTGAAAGACCTGCTCGAACGCGCGGGGGTGCGATCGGACGCTGTGGACCTGATGATTGGAGCCAGTGACGGCTACACCGAGAGCTTCCCGATCGCGAAGGCGCTCACTCCCGATGTGCTGGCCGTCTACGAGATGAACGGCGCGCGGCTGCCCGACGAGCATGGCTTCCCACTGCGCCTGCTGGTGCCGGACATCTACGGCATGAAGAACGTCAAGTGGGTCAACCGGCTAGAGCCGGTCAGTTCCGACTTCAAGGGCTTCTGGGAAGAGCAGGGGTGGAGCGACATCGCCAAGATCAAGACGATGTCGCGCTTCGACTACCCGCGCGACCGCGACATTCTGCCGACCGGCCGCAACCAGGCCGGCGGTGTCTCCTTCGCGGGCGCGCGCGGTATTCAGAAGGTCGAAGTCACCGTAGATGGCGGCAAGACCTGGACCACCGCGACCCTGCGTAAGGCGCTCGGCCAGTACACCTGGGTGCTCTGGACCGCTGAGGTTGACCTGTCGGAAGGCCAGCACACGCTGATGGTCCGCGCGACCGACGGCGCCGGCCAGACCCAGACCGATCGCCCGGCCCCGCCGCTCCCCGACGGCGCGAGTGGCTGGCACACCATCACCGTGCGGGCCGCCCCCGGCGTGCCCGCGCCGAGTGTGCCCACGCCATCCGCGCCTACCAGCGGGACGAGCTAGTCCCTACTCGTTGGCTGATTATTGGGGTCCGTTTTACTCGTCGCTAGCGCTGCCACTAATGCCGCAGTGGCGGCGGTGGGTGAACCAGCAGCAGACACATCGGTCCTGGTCCCTGCACGAGTAAAGCAGCCCAGAGCAATCGCATCTAAGTAGGCTCCACGGTTGTCAGGGTGCACAGAGCGAGCGTGCCCTGGCGGCTGGCCGCGCCGCCCGGCCCGGCCTGCCCGTGGATACGAGCGCGGCGCCCGCGACCCGCAGCAGGGCGTGGGCGGTGGGGCCGACCGTGGGAGCGCGATCGCCGCCTGGGGGCGGGCCACAGCGGCGGGGCGGCTGCTGGGGCAGGTCGCGGTGGACGACCAGGCGAACGCGCCGCCAATGCGCGACATGGCCCGGCTGCGGGAAGCCGCCTGGGAAAGTGCCGGCGTCTGAGCGGATTGAGGCGGGGAGATACGGAGTCGGGCACAACCGTGCCTCTTATCCCATCCTTACGGCGTTCGGAGCGCCTCGGCCGGCGACACGCGGCCGGCTTGCCAGGCGGCCAGGAGTACAGAGGCGAGCGCGCCGCCGCAGGCGAGGGCGAGAGTCACGGCGAGCTGGCCCCACGGCACGGCGAAGCGCAGCTCGGGGTTGCGGACCGCGAGGAGCACGACCAGGCGGTGCGCGAGTAGCAGTCCGAGCGCCACGCCCAGGCCGATGCCGAGGACCGCGATCGCCGCCGACTCGATCGCCAGCGTAGCGCCGGTCTGGCCGCGCGTATACCCCAGCGCCCGCAAGGTACCGAACTGCTGCCGGCGCTCGATGACCGCCTGGATACCCAGAAGACCGAGGGCGGCCACGCCCGCGATCAGGCCGAGGCCCATGAAGCCCTGGACCAGCTGGGTGAGGAGCGCGCGGACCGAGCGCACAATCTGGACCGTATCGCCAAGGTCGGTGACGGTGAGGCTGTTGTCGGCGAAGGTGACGCGCAGTCCTTCGGCCGCGTCGGCGGCGCGTACGCCAGGCGCGAGGGCGAAGAAGTACGAGGCCGGGGGGGCGAGCGCGACGCCCAGTCCGGCGGCGGTCGCGCGCGAGACATAGATACCCGAATCGAGGTCCGAGCGCGGGTCCGTCACGCCAATGATGGTCAGTTTGACCGGCGTGCCGCCATTTGCCGGGCGCGCCCAGACGGTGAAGGGGGTGAGCGTCGCGCCGCCCCCGTCAGGGACGGTGAGGAAGGAGGCGGCGGTCGAGCCGGTGACGACGGCGAGGCCGGGCTGGGTCCAGAGCGCCTGCCAGACGGCCGCGTCGTCGCGATAGCCCGGCGCGCGGCGCTCGAACGGCACCTGCACGCCATTCAGGAAGCCGCCGTCGGCCGCGACCAGCGGGGCGGACTGCCAGGCGGCGCGCGGCAGGCCGAGCTGGACGATCTCCGCGTCGAGCGGCGTGATGCCGCCGATCGCCGCGAAGGCGTCGCGCCGGATCGCCTGGTTCGGGTTGTTCGGCTGTGGGGCGAGCGCGGCCGGCAGGTCGTCCAGCGGGTTGGCGGCGGCGGTGGGGAGATCGCCGCGCAGGGCGAAGCCGGCGACCGGCGTCTCGCGCGCGGTGTAGGCGTCAACGAGCGTCTCGATGAGCGCGAGCGACGCGACCATAATGAAGACGACCAGGCCGAACATCGTCACCGTCAGGCCGGTGCGCCGGCGATTGCCGCTCAGGTAGCCGGCGGCGGGGCGGACGAGTAGCCGCAGCCGGGCCAGCGGCGCCAGTCCCCGGTCGAGCGACCGTAAGAGCGGCCCGAGCGCCCGCGTGACCGTCCAGACACTCGCGGCGATCAGCGCCAGGCCGGCGAGCGCGGCGGTGATCGCGTCGGTGCGGGTGTCGCCGCCGGGCGTAGGCAGCGCGATGAGCGTGCGGAGCCAGAGGCCAGCCAGCAGGAAGCCTGCCCCAGTGCCGAGCGCGCCGGCAGCGCGCCCGGCGAGCGGTGTCTGCCGCTGGCCGAGCGCCCAGGTGAGGCCGCAGGTCAGCCCGAGCACCAGCAGGGCGAGCGCGCCGGGGGCCACGGCGGGATGGCGCGGCTCGTAGGGCAGGAGCGGTTCGCGCCAGCGCCACCAGACCCAGGCGGCAGCCAGGACGAGCGCCACGCCGCCGGCGAGACCGGCGCCGCGCCCTTCGGTCCGCGCCTCGCCGCGCGTGGCGGCGACGATCTGCGTGTGGCTCACCCGCCAGGCAGCGACGCACATGGCGGCGAACGTGACCAGCGCGCCGATGGCGAAGGTGACGAGAATACCGCCCGGCGCGACCTGAAGCGTCAGATCGAATCCGAACGCGCGCAGGGCGCTGGCGAGCGAGTGGACGGTCACGCTGGTCGCGGCGATGCCGGCGAGGCTGCCGAGCGCAGCGCCAAGCAGGTCATAGATCAGCCCTTCGATCAGGAAGAGACCCATAATCTGCATCTGGCCGAGACCAAGCGCCCGGAGCGTCGCCAGCTCCGCACCGCGATCGGCGGCCAGCAGCACGAAGACCAGGTAAATCAGCAGGAGGGACGCGCCGAGCGAGAAGACGCCGAGGACGAGGAAGACGGTCGTCACGACGCTGCCGTACTGGTCGGCCCGGTCAAGCCCCTCCTGCTTCACTTCCACGACGGAGAGCGTGGTCAGATTGCGAAGGTTGGTGAGGACGGCGCGGCGCTCGCTGGGATTCGGCAGGCGCTGCGCCAGGGCGAAGAGCTGGCGGCGCAGGCGCGGGTCGGCGGCGAGACTGACGAAACGGTCGGTGAGTTCGGGCTTACTCGCTTCCACGCGCAGGGCGACGAGGTTCGCGCGGTCGCGGCCCTGGAGCTGGCTCTCCGCTTCGGCGAGCGCGCGGGCGTGCTCGGTCTGGGCCAGATAGTCATGCAGAAACTGCGCGGCCTCGCGATTGGCGAGTGCGCCACGGAGGTCGCTCGCCGCCGCCGCCGTGTTCGTCACGCTGGCGGAGCCACCCCGATTGACGACCAGAATCTGGTTGACCTCGCCGGCGCGGCCGATCACGCGCTGATAGGTGGCGAGCGCGGTGATGATCAGCGGCTGTGACCCGGCGATGCCGCCGTTCGGCGTCACGGCGGCGATATGGACGTTCCAGGCGTCGCTGGTATCAGCGGTCCGGATTTGCAGCGCGTCCCCGGCGCTGGCGCCGAACGTGCCCGCTGCGGCGGCGTTCAGCACGACGTCGTCCGGCCGGAGCGCCTCCAGGGTGATGGTGGAGCCGTCGCCGGCGCGCAGGTCGCCGAAGGCGGGGCCGGGCGTGGGGATGGCGAGCAGGCCGACCGCCGTCCGCAGTTGCTGCGTGTCACCGTGGATGACCGTCACCTGGTCCGCGATACCGGGCAGGACGGCGGCGATCGCCGGGCTGCCGCGCGCCACGTCGCGGATGCGGTCGTACTGGCTTTGCGGGAAGAAGCCGAGCGCGGCGGCGTTCACTCCGCCGAACGTGCCGCCGGCGAGCGCCTGTAGCTGCCCGGTGGCGCTCGGGCGGGGCGGGTTGAGGGCGACGATTTCATCGGTGGTGCCGAGCGTGGCGGTCACGAGCGAGCGCAGCGTGGTCGTGATCGTGTCGCCGGTGCCGCTGGCCGCGCCGAACACCGTCGTCGCCAGGGTGAGGCCGACGACGATCAGCAACGCGCGGGCGGGGCGGCGGGGCACATTGCGCGCGGCGAGTTTCAGCAGCGGCGCGCGGCGCGAGCCGAGCAGCACCGCCGTCACGACGATGACGGCCAGCGCCACCCCCAGCGCGACACCCACGCGGGCGACCGAGACACCGAAGAACTGCTCCACGTCCCTCCTACCAGTCGGGCGGTCGGGCAGTCGGGCAGTGCGCTGGACTGGCACTGTGTTAGCAGTAGGCACCGTGCTGGCGAGAACCCAC
>DASUBC010000538.1:0-2632 GCA_035763465.1 Thermomicrobiales bacterium | reverse complement strand
CTGGCGGCCTCGCGGCGCGACTTACAGGACGCTCTCAGCGCGACCGAACGGCGCAATCACGAGCTGCGCCTGCTCAGCGAAGTCGGCGACGCGCTCAACCGTTCATTCGACCTCGACGTGCTGCTGGAGCGCAGCCTCGATCTGGTGCTGACCGCGTTCGCCGCCGAAGCCGGCGGTGTCATCCTGTACGACGACGACGGCGAGACACAGCACTGGCGCGACCGCGTCGGTGAAGAGGGGCAATCAGCGGTTGCGCGCTGGGCCGCCGCGCGGGCGGCGCATCCGCTCTCGTTGCTCGATCTTCCCACGCCGCGCGTCTACGATCTCGGCGGCGACCAGGGGCGCATCGCCGTCGCGCCGTTGCGGACGGCGGTGCGGACGCAGGGGATGCTGGTCATTTTTCTCGCGCCGGGCTGGCAGCCGGATGAGCGCGACCTCGACCTGCTGGAACAGGTGGGTGGCCAGATCGCCCGCGCGGCCGAAAATGCCCGCCTCTACGTCGCGGAGAAAGACCGCAGCGCCGAAGCCGGAATGCTGGCGCAAATGGCGCAACTGACCGTCGGCACGCTCGACCTCGACCGGCTCGCCCGCCTGATCGCGCGCTACGCCGTGCATGTGCTCGGCGTGGACCGTTGCCTCGTCGGCTTCTACGACCCCGGCGGCCGGGGCGCCCTGCGCCAGATTCACCAGTACGGCTTCCCGACCCACCAGGAGGCGCTGGGCGAGGGCGAGCGCGAGGAATTGCAGCAGATCGTGCAGCGGTACATGCTCGCCAGCCAGCCGCTGGTCGTCTCCGACGCGCAGACCGATGACCGGCCCGAGGTGCGCGCTCTGGCCGAGCGGCTCGGGGCGCGCTCGCTGATCAGCGTGCCGCTGGTCGCGCGCGACCGCCGGGTCGGCCTGATTTATCTCGACACCCGCGAACCGCGCCAGCATACGTTCAGCCCGCAAGACCAGCGGATCCTGGCGGCGATCGCCGACCAGGCGGCGGCAGCGCTCGACGGCGCGCGGCTCTATGCGGCCGAGCGGCGGCGGGGCGAGCAGCTACGCGTGCTGAACGCGGCCGGGCGACAGATCGTGGCGACGCCCGCCCTGGCGGAACTCTTCGCGCAGGTGACCGCGACGGTGCGTGAAGCGTTCGGCTATGAATCCGTGCGCGTGGGCCTCATCGAGGGGCACGACCTCGCCTTCGCCACTGGCGAACCTGACCGCGTGCCGCTCGCTGGGAACAGCCCGGCGGCCTGGGCGGTGCGGCACGGGCAGGCGCGGTCCTCCGCAACGCCGCTGCCGGGCAGCGACGGCGTGCGCGCGATACTGGCCGTACCGTTACGAACGAAAGAGCGCATCGCCGGCGCGCTGCTCGCCGAGAGCGCGCGCGCCACGCCCTTTGACGACGACGACGAGCGCACACTGGCGTCGCTGGGCGACCAGCTCGGCATCGCGATTGAAAACGCCCGCCTGCACGAGCGGGCGCTGGCGCTAGCCGTGGTGGATGAGCGCAATCGCCTGGCGCGCGAGCTGCACGACTCGGTCACGCAGACCCTCTTCTCGATGCACCTGACCATCGAGGCGACGCGGACATTGCTGGGGCGCAAGGGCGACGTCGCTGGCGCGGAGCAGCAACTCGCCAACCTGAGCGAGCGGGCGCGTGAGACGCTGGCCGAAATGCGCGCCCTCATTCACAGCCTGCGGCCAGCGGAGATGGAGGAGCAAGGGCTGGTCGCTGCGCTGACCCGCTGGACCGAGCGCGTGCGGCGCGAGAATCTCCTTCCGGTGGACCTGCGTATCGAAGGCACGCCCGATCTGCCCGAAGCGGAAGAACAAGAACTCTTCCGCATCGCCCAGGAGGCGCTCAACAACACGGTGAAGCATGCCGCCGCGACCCACGTCACCGTGCAACTCACGACCGGCCCGGCGGCGGTGACGCTACTGGTCGAAGATGATGGCAAGGGTTTCGATCCGGCCGTGCCGTTGCGCGGCAACGCGTTCGGCACGCGCGGGATGCGTGAGCGCGCGGCGATTCTCGGCGGCACGTTCAGTATAGACTCCCACCCCGGCGGCGGCACGCGCGTCCTGATTACCATGCCGCGCAATGGCGCCGCGCCATCCACACCACTTACAGAGATTGCAGTGACAGGAGGCGAACAATGAGCGCGGAGACAGCCGGGCCGATTCGCGTGATGATCGTGGACGATCACGCGGTGGTCCGGCAGGGCTTAAAAACCTTTCTCGATCTCCAGGACGACATCCTGGTCGCGGGCGAGGCCAGCGACGGCGCAGACGCCGTGCAGCGCGTGGACGAACTTGCGCCCGACGTCATCCTGATGGATCTGATTATGCCCCGGCTGGACGGCATCGAGGCGGTGCGGCGCATCAAGCGCGCCCGGCCAAAGACGCAGATTCTGGTGCTCACGTCGTTTGGCGACGACCAGAAAGTCTTCGCCGCCATCCGCGCGGGCGCGATCGGCTTTCTCCTGAAAGATGTCTCACCGCAAGACCTGGCCGCCGCGATCTTCGCCGCGCACCGTGGCGAAGCCACGCTCTCTCCCGGCATCGCCACCCGGTTGATGCAGGAACTCGCCACCGGCGGTCAACCCGCCGCCGACGAACACGCCCTCACGGAGCGCGAGCG
>DASUBC010000537.1:0-2070 GCA_035763465.1 Thermomicrobiales bacterium | reverse complement strand
GAAACCGGCGTGGTAGGCCAGCGCTACGTCGGGATCGTAGCGGCGATGCTTCAATTCGCGGTTGAGCAGCGTGGCGACCTGCTCGCAGCCGTCGCGCGAGCTGACATACACGATGCCGGCGCCCGCCTGGTCACGGCAGATCTCTACGATCGCGCGGTACTTCTCCTCGCGGTTCGCCAGTTGCCGCACTTCGTAGAAGAGGTTGGGGCGAAAGAGGCTGACGCGCACCCGCGCCAGGTCGCGGCCCAGGCGCTGGCCGATCTCGCGCGCGATCTCCGGCGTCGCGGTCGCCGTCAGCGCCAGCACCGGCGGCTCGCCCAGCGCCGGCAGCACGCGCGGCACGATCAGGTAGTCGGGGCGGAAATCGTGGCCCCACAGGCTGATACAGTGCGCCTCGTCAATCACCAGTAGCGAGACGCCGGCCGTCGCCAGCGCCCGCAGAAAAGGCGCCTGGCGCAACCGCTCCGGCGCGGCGTAGACGAGCGAGTAGTCCCCGCGCGCGATGCCGGCCAGACGGCGGCGATTCTCCGCCGCGCCGACCGCGCTGTTGATCAGCGTCGCGCGCTCGGCGATGGCGGGCGGCAGCGACTCGACCTGATCCTGCATCAGCGCGATCAGCGGCGAGATGACCACGGTGACGCCGGGTAAGAGCATTGCAGGCAGCTGGTAGCAAAGCGACTTTCCCGCGCCGGTCGGCATCGTCGCCAGCGTGTCCACGCCGCGCAACACCTGGTCAATCACGCGCGCCTGGCCCGGCCGCAGCCGGTCGTAGCCGAAGAGATCGCGCGCGGCGGCGAGCGCTTCAGGTGGCGCCTCCACCGCGCCGTCTTCTACGGCCGCCAGGTCAGCGTCGGTCAGGTCTTCCAGCGGCGCTGTCTCGGCGTCGTGGTCACGGGCAGGTAACGTCTTTGCCAGCGCGGGCACGACGGCCGCCGCGCGCTCGTCCCAGAGGGCAGCGGCGCGGGCGCGCAACTGCTGGCCGGCGGTATCGTCGCCGAGTTCGTCGGCCAGTTCGGCCCAGGCGGTCAGCGTGCTGGCCTTCGTCTCGGGGCCAATGCGCCCGACGAAGGCGCGCAGCGCCTCCTGCGCCGCCTCGTCCTCGCCGAGCGCCGCCCGGGCGCGGGCCGGTCCAAGTTGCGGCTCGCCCCCTTCGGGGCGCAGCGCCGCGATCTGGTCGTACAGTTCGAGCGCGGTCTCGCCATCGCCCTGTTCGAGCGC
The DNA here is from genome assembly GCA_035763465.1 of Thermomicrobiales bacterium. Taxonomy (GTDB): domain Bacteria; phylum Chloroflexota; class Chloroflexia; order Thermomicrobiales; family CADCWN01; genus DASUBC01. The sequence goes on along the minus strand of DASUBC010000537.1, from coordinate 852 downwards.
GATCTGGGCGAGCAACTGAAGCAGCGTGAGGCTCTGCGAATCGCGCGCGAGCAGGCGCTCGGCCAGTTCGGCGGCTTCCGCCAGCTGCCCCGTCGCGAGATAGGCGCGCGCCAGCGCCACGTCGCCCGACTGCGAGGGGAAGCGCGCGGCCCGCTCGCGCGCCGCCGCAACCGCTTCGTCGTCGCGGCCCAGCAGCGGCCAAAGTTGAGCCTGGGCGTCGAGCACTTTCGCCAGCGGGCCATGCGTCTCGGCCAGCACATCGAGGAGCGCCGCCGCTTCCGGCAGCAAGCCCAGCCCGCGCAGGCAGGCGAAAATCTCCCACTGGTCCCGCGCGGACAGGGCCAGCACCCGCGTTGGATCAGCCGCGAACAGCTCGCGCAGCCGCGCGGCGCTCCCACCCGGTTCGGTTACCGCCGTCATCAATCGTTCTCCACTGCCTGGACCGGCCAGACGCGCCGGAAGAGGCCGGGATAGTCAAGCACCAGCCCATCGGCGTCAACCGGCAAGTCGGCGGTGAAACCGCTCTCCAGGGTTTCGTAGCGGTAAAGACCGCCATCCGGCCGCGCGGCGAGACAGGTATAGCGCTGCCGCAGTGGCCGGCAGTCGAGATCGGGCAGGGCAATGTAGACGACGTCAATTTCGCGCGCTTCGCCGGGGCGGAGCGCCAGGCGGCGAAGCGGCAGCGTGTTGGTGAACGGTGTCGCCGAAATGTCAATATCGAGGCAGCCGGCCAGGTCGGGCAGCGCCTCGCCCGCCGGCGTCGTCCAGTGCCCCGCGCCGTCCGTTTGCAGGACGAGCGGCTGCTGACCGGCCCGCAACGGCGCGATCCCGGCGGAACGCAAGCGCCACTGG
>DASUBC010000536.1:0-2557 GCA_035763465.1 Thermomicrobiales bacterium | reverse complement strand
CACTGATGCTCGTGCTCGATCCGGTGACGATCCGGACCGAACCGGCAGTGTTCTCGATCTGAAGCGTGGGCGTGCCGCTGACCGGAACACTCGGCGGGTTGACAGTCTTGGTCTCGCTGACGACGCTGCTGGACGCGCCGGCGACGATCGCCGCGCCCAACACGCAGATGGCAAACAGCATCAAGAAGCGGCCGGCGATTGGCACGTACCAGGCAACACGCTGCCGTGGCGGGCGATACCGACCGCCCCCGCCGCTGCTATATGACCGCGCTGGCGGCTCGTCCGGCGCGTCTTCCGCCGGAATAAACGGTGGCGCCCATTCGACCGTGTGCGGCGCACTGTCCTGGCCGGCGTGTGGGTCGCGTTCACTCTCTCCCGTCATGGTCTGTGTCTCTCCACTCGCTGGCCGCCGGCTCGCGCCCACGCCAGGTAGCCCAATTCCTGCCCTCAGTATGCGCGACCAGTTTGGGGGAAGTATCACAAATGTGTGGCGAATTAGTTTTTAGGGGATAGGGGCTAGTCTCTTGTCAGCACTGTGCTGGCAGACCGGCACATTGCCTGCGATGAGCAACTATTCCCTATCCCCTACCGCCTAAACGAAAGACGGCGCCGCAGGCGCGGACGCGCTCGCGCCAGCGGTCGCGGGGCAGGTCGCCGTGGCGGTAGCGGCGCCAGGCGATGAGTGTTTCTTTCAGTGCGCCCGCACGGGTGATCAGCCGGGCAGCGGCGACAAAGGCGGCGCCGTGGAAGCGCCGGTAGTAGCGCAGGCGGCTGCGATGGAGTTCGATGAACATCCGCGCGGACGCCTGCGCCGTGCTCTGGCCGCCCCAGTGGATGACTTCGGCGGTCGGCAGGCAGACGATGTCCCAGCCTGCCGCGCGCATCCGGCGGCACCAGTCCACCTCTTCGCTATACATAAAGTAGCCTTCGTCGAGCGGGCCGGTCGCCACGACCGCTTCGCGTCGCGCGACGATGCACGCGCCGAGCGGAAAATCAATCGGGAAGGCGCGGTCGCGCGGCTGGTGCGGATAACGTCCGTTGAGACGCGAATCCGCGAAGCGCCCGCCGAGCGGGAAGAAGTCGAGCGCGATCTGCGTCAGCGTTGGGAAGCGGAACCCGACCGCCTGCTCGCTGCCATCGGGATTGAGGAGACGCGGCCCGGCGGCCCCAACGGTCGGATGCGTGTCGAGGTAGGCGACCAGCGCCACCAGCGCGCCAGGTCGCGGCTCTGTATCGGGGTTGAGCAGGCAGACCATCCGCCCGGTCGCCGCCGCTAGCCCGCGATTGTTGCCGCCCGCGAAGCCGAGATTCCGCCCCGGCTCGATCACCCGCGCCGCCGGGAACCGCGCGCGGACGGCCTCTGGCGTGCCATCGGTCGAGCCATTGTCCACGACGATCGTCTCCACGCACAGCCCACTCGTCGCGTCAGGCAGCGCGGCCAGGCAGCGCAGCAGCAAGTCGCGCGTGTTCCAGCTGACAATGGCAATGGAAAGATCGGTGGCTGGCGCTGGCGGTTGGTCAAGCATCGTTCGGCAAAGCTCCGCACAGTGTAGAATAGGCACTATGGACACATCCGACGCGTATCTTACCCGCTGTCCCTGGTTGCGTGCCTTCGATGCGGAGGATCGGCGCGAGTTTGCCGCCGAATTGCAGCAGACCGAATCACCCGCAGCCATCGCGGACATACTCCATCGCTGGCGCGTGATGGCAGACCAGTTCGCCGATCCGCAGTTCGCCGCGCGAGCCTGCTAGCGCGCGGCGAACTGCGTGAAGACGATTTCATCGAGGTGTGCCGTCCAGAGGATTAGATCGCCTCCGGCAGCGGCAGGTGCGGTGCCAGCAGACCGGCCAGATCGGCTACCGCGATCTCCATCTGCCGCCGCCAGGCGCCATCGAGATGACGCCAGGACTTTCCTCGCGTGGGCAGCGATGTTTGAGCGCGTAACGACAGCGGTTAGGCGTCCGGCTTCCTCCATCGGCGGAGCCAGTCAGCACGCTGCCGGCACGCCGGCACATCGATCAACTGGCCCTCTTCGTCATACACCTGAAGATCACCTGGACCATCACCGAATTCGCGATCTACCATCGCCTGCGCTTTGGCTGGGGGATACCCTGTGCGAGCAACCGCTGAAGTCGCCTGGTGCGCGCACTCTCCTCAGTGGTCATCGCTTATCTCCATCCTATTTACGTGGCGAGCACTGTCTAGAACAGCAGCGTCTGCTCGGCGTAGGCGATGGTCTGCGCCCAGCTGTTGCCATCTTCGAAGTCCCAGCAGGCGTCGAGCACGGCGTGGACGAGACACCAGGTCTTGGTCCGTTCACGGTCGAGGCCCAGTGCGGCGCAGAAGATGTCCAGCCTGCGGCGGTTGACGGCGAGCGGCACTGGTGGGTCGGGGTTCCGCAGGAACTGGCAGATGTCGAAGCAGCGGTCGCCGTAGAGTCCTTTTGGGTCGATCACGAGCCAGTCGGCGCGCTCGGCGCGGAGGATGTTGAAGTGGTGTAAGTCGCCGTGGAGCGCCACCGGCGCTGTGGTGGATGTGAGCAGATCGTGGCGGGCG
>DASUBC010000535.1:0-3064 GCA_035763465.1 Thermomicrobiales bacterium | reverse complement strand
AACGAGATGCTCGAGGTCGGGTCGCCGCGAACGGAGATGCGGCGGGCGCTCGCCTCCAACTGGTCGGGCGCGGCGTCCAGTAGCTCAGCCGCCGCCTCCAGCAGCCACGCCCGCAGCTTGCGCGCCGCCTCGCGCGCGGCGTTGCCCGCCATGAAGGTGACACGCGAGGAGTAACTGCCCAGGTCCACCGGGGTCAGGTCGGTGTCGCCCGCATGCACGCGAATATCTGAGAGGTCAACGCCCAGTTCTTCGGCCACCACCGTCGCCAGCATCGTGTCGGACCCCTGGCCAATATCGGAGGAGCCGCAGAGGACGGCCACGCCGCCGCCACGGTCCACCTTCACGATCACGCCGGAGTGCGGCATGTCGTTCCAGTAGATCGCCTTGCCCGCGCCGGTCACATATGAGCTGATGGCTACGCCCATGCCGCGCCCCACCGGCAGATGGTCACGCCGCTCCTGCCAGCCGGAACTTTCGACGACGCGGTCAACGCACTCCACCAGCCCGCAACTGGTCACGCGCAGCCCGTTGACGGTCGTTGTGTCGGGGTCGATGGCGAGCTGCTTGCGATACGCCGCCGGGTCAATCCCCAGTTGCTCGGCGATGCGGTCGAGCTGGCACTCGAAGGCGTAGCGCGGCTGAGTCGAGCCGTGGCCGCGCTTGGGGCCGCAGGCGGGCTTGTTGGTGTAGAGCCGCATGCCATCGAACTTGTAGCGCGGAATCTTGTAGGTCACGGTCAGCAGCGCGCCGGTATAGTAGACCGTGGCAAGGCCATAGCTGGCGTACGCGCCGCCGTCGAGGAAGGTTTGCAGATGGACGGCGGTAATCGTGCCGTCCTGCTTGACGCCGGTCTTCAGGATAATCTTGACCGGGTGACGGCCGCGATGGCAGAGAAACGCCTCCTCGCGGCTGAGTGTGAACTTGATGGGCCGGCCATGTCGCCGGGCGAAGAGGCACGCGGCGAAGTCGTAGGCGAACGGCTCGCACTTGCCGCCGAAGCCACCACCCACCGCTGGCACGATAACGCGCAAGTGGCTGCGTGGCATCTGAAGCACCTTGGCGACCTCGCGATGAATGTAGTGCGGCGTCTGCGTCGAGGTCCAGAGCGTAATCTTACCGTCGGCCCCACAGTCGGCGACGCAGGCGTGCTGCTCCATCGCGGCGTGGGTTGTCCCCTCGAAGAAATAGGTGTCCTCGCGCACCAGGTCGGCCTCGTCGAAGCCCTCTTCCATGTCGCCAAACGACAGGTGGACCTCTTTCATGACGTTGCCACGTCTGGTCTCGTCGTGGATCTTGATATCCTCGCGGGCCAGCGCGTCCTCAATCGTGAGCAGCGCGGGCAGCGGCTCGTACTCTACCTCGATCAGATCCAGTGCGGCCTCGGCGGTCTCCTCGTCCACGGCGCAGACGGCGGCGACCGGATCGCCGACATAGCGGACGCGGTCGATGGCGAAGGGATACTCGTCCTGCGTCGTCGGCATGATGCCGTATTTGATAGGGAGATCCGCGCCGGTGATGACATCGAGCACGCCGGGATAGGCGCGGGCGCGGCTGGTATCGATGCGGACGATGCGGGCGTGGGGATGCGGGCTGCGCAGAATGCGCCCGAAGGCCATGCGTGGCAGCTTGATATCATCGGCATAGCGCGCCGCGCCGGTCACCTTGGCGTAGCTATCTATCTTGGTCAGCGATTTGCCGATGAGCATAGTAACCTTCCCTTTTCGCCGCTATCCGGCTGCTGTGGCGTCGGCGGAGGCGCGCATGCGGGTGGCCGCCAACTCGACCGCTTCGATAATTTTGGTGTAGCCGGTACAGCGGCAGAGGTTGCCCGCCAGCGCGGCCTTGATCTCGTCCTGGTTGGGCGCGAGATTGTGATCGAGCAGCCATTTCCCGCTCATCAGGAAGCCCGGCGTGCAGTAGCCGCACTGGGCAGCGCCACACTCGGCGAACGCCTGTTGGAGCGGATGGAGCGTGTTGCCCTCGGCCATACCCTCGATGGTGGTGATCGCCTCACCCTGCATTTCAATCGCCAGCGCCAGGCAGGAGAGGATGGGCATACCATCAACCAGCACAGTGCAGGCGCCGCAGTGGCCCAACTCGCAGCCGTGCTTGGTTCCCGTCAGGTCCAGCTCGTCGCGCAGCACTTCGAGCAGCGTCTTCGTCGGCGAGGCCGCCACCTGTACCGTCTCACCGTTGACGGTGAACGCCATCAGTTGTTTATCCATGGGTATGCTCCCATTTGGGTTTACGTTTTGGTTACGGTTTTGCAGAGAGACACAATGCTATGGGCGAGGAGATAGGTAGGCCACCTTCGCGGCATAAATGCCGCGGCTAATCTCGGCGGTTTAGCGCCCTCGCTAACGTCAGTATGTAAGTTCCTGGATTAGCCGTGGCCTTCAGGCCACGATGCGCGCCATAGCACAACATACGCTATCACCTGCCTCACTCCGCCAGCACAATTCGCCGCGCCTTCAGTTCATAGCGCGGCAGCGATCCTGGCGCGACCGACCGCACCGGCACGCGCAGACTCAGCGCCTGGCGCAGCGCCGCCCCGACAGCGGATACGGTCGCCTCCGGGCATTCCACTTCAAGCTCGATCTCGTCCATCGCGCCAGCCTTCAGCCGCGTGATGCGGTACTCCTCGACCTCTGGGAAACCGCGCAGCACGTCCTCGATGCTGGAGGGATAGACATTGACGCCGCGCACGATCAGCATGTCGTCCACCCGACCCAGCACGCCGCCCGGCAGCGTCAGATAGGTGCGCCCGCAGGGACAGTTGCGCGTGCCGCGCTGCACCAGATCGCCCGTCCGATAGCGGATGGCTGGGCAACCCCAGCGGCCCAGGTTGGTCAGCACCAGCTCGCCGCGCTCGCCCTCGGCCACCGGCTCGTTGGTGACAGGGTCGAGAATTTCGGCGATGAACTCTTCCTCATTGACATGAACAGCATCCTGATTGAGACAGGTGAAGCCGTATGCGCCCATCTCGGTCATGCCGATATGGTCGTAGGCGCGCGCGCCCCAAAGCTCCTCGATGCGCCGCCGCGTGTTGGGAATCGACGCCCCC
>DASUBC010000534.1:0-5636 GCA_035763465.1 Thermomicrobiales bacterium | reverse complement strand
CACGCGATGGAGCCGGCCGAGCGGCTGCTGCAACGCTTCGACTGCTATCGCGGCGCGCACATCATGCGGCTCGACCACTTCAACTGCCAGGTGCCGGCGGTGCGCCCGGCCTACGAGTTCTACACCGGGGAACTGGGGTTTCGGCTCACCGAGTACACCGAGACGGAAGAAGCGGAACCGCGCCTGTGGGCCGTCTGGCTCCATCGCAAGGGCAACGTGCATGACCTGGCGCTGATGAACGGCAAGGGACCGCGCCTGCACCACGTCGGCTTCTGGCTGCCCGACGCGCTGGCCGTGCTGCGCGCCTGCGATGTGCTGGCCGGCGCGCGGATGCACGAGGCGATCGAGCGCGGGCCGGGGCGACACGGCATCTCCAACGCACTCTTTCTCTACCTGCGCGACCCCGCCGGCAACCGTATCGAGCTCTACGCCAGCGACTACCTCACCGTTGACCCCGACTTCGCGCCGATCCGCTGGAGCATCAACGATCCGCGCCGCCAGACGTTCTGGGGCCACGCCGCGCCCGCTTGCTGGTTCGAGGAAGCCGCGCTGGTGGAAACGATCGCAGGCGACAGCTTCATGCCTGTTCGGGAAGGCGAACTGGCGGATCGCCCGCAGTTTGTCACGTAGGCGCGGCAGCCGCTGCTCGTCAGGCGTTCGGTGCCGCCACATTACCCGCCAGTCATATCCGCCAGCACGGCGCGGGCAGCGGCGAGTGTGGCGGCGATGTCAGCCTCGGTGTGCGCGGTGGAGAGATACCACTTTTGCTGGACGGGGTTGACGAACAGACCGCGCGCCAGCAAGCCCTCGTGCCAGCGGCGGGTGCGGTCGCGGTCGGCGGTCTGCGCGGCGCGGTAGTTGGTGACGGGCTGGTCGGTGAAGAGAACGGTGACGATCGGGCCGTCCCAGAGCACCTGGGCAGAGATGCCGGTCTCGGCCAGGAGCGTTTTCAGGCCGGTGGCGAGGTAGTCGGCCGTGGCGCGCAGGCGGTCATACGTGCCGGGGCGGGCGAGTTCGTTCAGCGTGGCGAGTCCGGCGGCAGCGGCGAGCGGGTTGCCGTTGAAGGTGCCGCTGAAGTAGACGTACTGGTCGGGCGCGTCGTCTTTGCGGCGAGGATCGGCGAGATCGAGGATGGCGGCGGGACCGGCGACCGCTGAGATCGGGTAGCCGCCGCCGATGGTCTTGCCATAGACCGCGAGGTCGGGCACGACGCCGTAACGTTCCTGCGCGCCGCCCCAGGCGAGGCGGAAGCCGGTGACGACCTCATCGTAGATCAGCAGCACATCGTTCGCGGCGGTGGCGCGGCGGAGCGCGTCCAGGAAGCCAGGCTGCGGCGGGATGAAGCGCTGGAACGGCTCGACGATCACGGCCGCCAGTTCGCGGCGGTGCTGCTCGATCAGCGCGGTGGCGAGTTCGGCGTCGTTGAAGGGCGCGACGAGCATTTCGGCGGCGGCGGCGTGCGGCACACCGGCCGAGTCGGGTGGCGCGACCGGGTAGGCGATCTGGCTGGCGCGGCTGGGCGCGTAGGCGACGACCGCATAGTCGCTGTGGCCGTGGTAGCCGCCCTCGAACTTGAGGATTTTGTCGCGGCCAGTGTAGGCCCGCGCGAGGCGCATTGCGTAGAAGGTCGCCTCGGAACCAGTGGAGGCGAACTTCACCTTCTCGGCGCAGGGCGCCGCCGCGACGATGCGCTCGGCCAGTTCGATGATCGGCTCATTGAGCGCGTAGAACTGCGCGCCGAGCGCCGCCTGGCGCGTCACCGCCTCGACCACTGCCGGGTGGGTGTGGCCGAGAATGAGCGGGCCGGAGCCGAGGACGTAGTCAAGCCAGGCGTTGCCGTCCACATCGTAAATCGTGCTGCCGACGCCGCGCGCGGCGACGAAGGGCTGGCCGGCTGGCGCGAGGAACGTGCCGAGCGAGGGACCGGGGAGCACGCGCTCCGCGCGATCGGTCAGCGCCGCGCTGTGGGTCAGTGCTTGTCGTGTCATATTCGCGTTCCTCCCTCACCCCCAGCCCCTCTCCCGCCGCGCGGGAGAGAGGAGAACGAGCCCCTACCACTGCTCAATGTGTCGCGTGGGCGCGGCGGACGGCGCTGGCGTGCGCGGCGAGTTCGAGGTCGTCGGGCAGCGACGGCAATTCCACCGGGCCGTAACGGCGAGCGAGCGCCTCGGCGAGCAACTTATCCGCGAACCAGGGGTTCTTGGGCAGCAGCGAGCCGTGCAGGTAGCAGCCATAGGCGTGGCCGGCGCGCGCGCCGCCGGCGCCGTCGCGTCCGTTATTGCCGGCGCCAACGATCACCTTGCCGAGCGATTCGCAACCCGGGCCGACGAAGGTGAGCGCGCTGTGATTCTCGAAACCGACGAGGTCGCCGTCGGGCAGCGCGATGACGCTGTTGCCGATGAAACGGTCAGGACCAGCCTCGCTGGTGACGTCGAAGACGCCGATGCCGGGGAGTTCGGGGCCGTTGTGCGGGCGGTAGTAGTGGCCGAAGAGCTGGTAGCCACCGCAGATCGTCAGCGCCACCGCGCCGGCCGCGACCGCCTCGCGCAGCACCGCGCCCTTGTCCGCGCCGTCCCGGCTGGTCAGGTCGGCCGCGACCGCCGCCTGCTCCTTGTCCTGGCCGCCGCCGAAAAAGTAGAGGTCGTGGCGGCCGGCGGGAAGCGGATCGCCAATGCCGACCTGATCTACTTCGACGGTGATACCGCGCCAGCGAGCGCGCTGGGTCAGCGCGATGACATTGCCGCGGTCGCCGTAAATATTCATCTCCGCGCCGTAGAGGAAGGCGATACGGAGCGTCAGGTCCGTCAGCGGCGCGGTCATGGTTTGTATCCTCGCTATGGTTGGCACAATGCCCGTCGCCAAAGAGTAGCAGCGGCCTGGGAGCAGCGCAACAACTGCCCTCACCCCGCGACCCGCAAGCGGGTACCCCGGCGGGCGGCGCCCCTCTCACATGGCGACGGGAGAGGGGCGGAGGAACCCCGACAGGTGATTGCGAAACGTGGCCCTTATCGCTCGTTCAGTAGGGTCGCGGCGATTTCGTCGGCAGCGCGGGCGTCGCCCGGCTCGTTGCGCTCGCGCAGGCCGGCGACGACCTGCCGCTTGACGGCGGCGGAGCCGGCGGGGCCGACTTTGAACTTGGCGTCGGTGCTGAGAACATGCAGGTACACGGCGGCGAGTCGCTCGATGCGCGGGCCGTAGAAGTCGCCATTGGCGATCGGCTCGTAGGTGGCGCCGGGTTCATACGCGGCGAGCAGCCGGGCCAGCGCGGCGGCGACATCGCTGGGCGCGGTGGACGTTTCCGCGCGGCAATGGTAGGCAACGGCACGAAAGTTCAGGGTCGCGCGAGCGCCGTCATTGGGGTCAACCCAGTCGTGGCGTGAGAAGGCGAGGAAATCAGCGACGAAGAAAGTGACGAGCGGATTCGCGCGCACCGCCGCGAAAGTCGGGTCTTCCTGTACGCAATGCAGCTCGATGTTGTCGCCCTGCTTGACGAACGGGAGAATGCTCACCTGGGGGTGAGCGCCGGGCGGCGTGGCGATCAGGTAGCCGTGGCGCTGGGTCGCTACGAACGCCTCGGCTTCGGCAAGGCTGGTCGGATAGCGGTCGGAATGGTACATCGCGCGGTTCCTTTCGTGCATGCTCCTCCGCGCGTAGTGTGGCGGGTGGGAGAGCGACTGTCAATGAACCCCGGATTTCCGGCGTGACACACGATGGCCCGATTGTTGCGTAGTAGGTAGTGCTGGCTCGACGATTGCGACCAGCGCGACAGTTGAGTAGCGTACCGCCATGGCGGCGAGCCACACTCCAGCATATGGAACGCTCCAGCCCGGCCCCAACCACCTGCCGACATGACCGGACGACAGCCGCGCTCCAACAGTCGCGAATGCGGGTGAGCATAGCGGACGCGCTGATAGCTGCCACCGCAGCCTGCGTCGTTACGTTAAATATCGTAGTGTCAGAACATGCGCCAGGCATGGATGCGAGGCGCAGAGGACGATTTCCAGGCGCTTGCCGTGGGTGACTGGCAGCAAGCACAACCGGGTGGCAAGTCGTACTGGGAGCCGGGTACCTTTGACCAGCCGAAGTAGGGACTTTCGCCCGCTAGTCAAGAAACAGGCGGCGGGGGACAATGGAGGGAGACCAGTCGCGTCGGTGGTTTCGCTGGTGAGCCGCGCTAGCGGGGAACAGGCGGCCCCCTCCAGGCGTTATCTAGGGTAGAGACCTACGAAGGACGCCGAACGCAAAGGAGCGTGACCATGCCAAACATGAACAAGCCGGAGAATGAGCAACACGATGTGGTGACTCACTCGGCTGCGAGGCGGGCGCGCGAGACGCTGTTTGAAGTCACGCCTGAGCAGCAGGAGTGGTTCCGCCTGGCTGGTTTCAGCCGGATGGAATGGCAGCGGCTCATTTACGCGCGCTGGCGGTATCAGCAGGGTGATCTGACCGAGTATCCCCAGGGCTACTAGCCCTGTTGACGATAGGCCGTGAGGCCAGCATCTCCGGCGCTCTGGCCGGCACGATGATGTATCGCTGGCAAGCACGGGGATTGAGAGAGACCGATGGTAAGCAAGGAACGCCGCAGCGCGACCGATCTGATTGACAAGGCGCGCAAGGCCGTTGAGAAAGTGGCTGAAGCGCTGGACACGGCGTTGAACGGCCCCAGGCCGACGCCAGTCTTCGTGCCCGTGCGGCAGCCGTCGCCCGAGGAAATCCGGCGACTCCGGCGCCGGGGCAGCTACTGATTCTCCCTGGCCGCCGTCTGGCGGCGGCCAGAACGCAATATCCCTGTAAGTAAGCGCAACCGGGCGTAGCGTTAGCGAGCTACGCCCGGTTTGTCTTTGCTAGTTCGTTTGTGTCAGCCGCGCTTCTGTCCCGTGCCATACAGAAAGTAGGTTGGTGTCTCGCGCACGTCAACGTCGAGGCCGGCAGCGGCGAGCTGGGCGCGCAGGCGGACGGGATCATAGAAGTTCTTGACGATCTGATATTCGCGCCCATCGTTGAGCTTGCGCGTCATGGTCTGCGCGCCCTGCGCGGGCAACTGGTGGTCCGCCGCCGTGCTGGTCGGCTCGCGGCGGCCGTCCACGAAGAAGACCTTGCCGCCGGGTTTGAGCGCGGTGGCGACCGTCGCGAGAAACCCATCGAGGCGCTCGGCTGGGATATGCGAGATCCAGAAGCCGAAGACGCAGGCGTCGTACTGGCGCTCGGGCCGCCAGGCGAAGAGATCGGCCTGCACATAGGTGACGCGCGAGTCATTGAGCTTCGCCTGGTTGATCGCGATCATCTCCGGCGAGGCGTCCATCGCCGTCACCGTGCGCGCGTTGCCGACGATGCGCTCGGTCCAGATACCAGTGCCGGGCGCGAGTTCCAGAATATCGCCCGCGACCGCCAGCCGGTCGAGCGCGGCAAAGACCATGCTCGCTTCCGCGTGCCAGCGCGCGTTCTTCTCCGGCCCGTGGTCATAGCGCCCCTGGCGGTAGAACCATTCGTCGTACTCGGCGGCGCGCTGGCGGTAATACTCTTTCATTTCCTCCAGCGTGCTGGTCGCGACGGTGTTGCTCATGCGGCTGATTCCTCTTTCTGCCCTCACCCCCAGCCCCCGCTCCCATGGCACGGGAGAGGGGGAGCAGGGTATT
>DASUBC010000533.1:0-3199 GCA_035763465.1 Thermomicrobiales bacterium | reverse complement strand
TCGCTGCTCGGCGCGCTGACGCTGTTGCTCTTCTCGTTTAGTTACTGGCTGGCGAACTTTGATCTGCTCTTTTCACACCGGGGCGTCGTGCAGGGCGCCAGCCGCGCCGACATCTTCGCCCAGCGGCCGGCGAACTACGTGCTGCTGGCCGTGTCGCTGATCGCCGCCGCGCTCCTGGCCTGGAACGCCTTCGCGCGGCACTGGCGCCCGCTGATCATCACCGTCGGCGCCTGGGCGGTCGCGGCGGTGGTCGTCGGCCTGATCTTCCCGGCCGCCTATCAGAGTTTCGTCGTCAAGCCGAGCGAGCTGCGGCAGGAGCGGCCCTATATCGCCAACAATATCGCGCTCACCCGCCGGGCCTATAATCTCGACCAGATTCAGACCGGGCAGTTGAAGGGCGACCAGCCGATCCAGCCACAGGCCATCGCCAGCAACCAGACGGCGATTGACAATATTCGCCTGTGGGATTACCGGCCGCTTCTGACGACCTATCGCCAGATTCAGCGTTTCCGGCAGTACTATGAGTTCGACGACATTGACATTGACCGCTACCAGATTAACGCTAACAGCGTCGAGTCGCAGACGATGCTCTCGGCGCGCGAACTGGAGACCGACCTCCTCGATCCTCGCGCGCAAACCTGGCAGAACCGCCACCTGATCTACACCCACGGGTACGGCGCGGTCGTCAGCCCGGTCAACCGCTTCAACTCGCAGGGGCAGCCAGACTTTTACGTGAAGAATATTCCGCCGGATGGTACGGGACTGCTGCAAATCAGCCGGCCGCAGATCTACTTCGGCGCGCGGACGTCCGACTACGCCATCGTCAAAACTCGCGAGCGCGAGTTCGATCATCCTTCCTCCGACGCGAACAGCGGCGAAGTCTACAGCCAGTATGACGGGAGCGCCGGCGTGCCGATCGGGTCGCCGCTCAATCGCCTGCTCTTCGCGGCGGCGTTCGGTGACGCCAATATCGTCCTCAGCAGCTCGCTGACGGGCGACTCGCGCATCCTCTTTCACCGCGACATCGCCGACCGCGTCCACCGCGTTGCGCCGTTCCTGACGCTCGACAGCGACCCCTATATGGTCATTCTCGACGGCAAACTCCTGTGGATTCAGGACGCCTACACGACCACCAGCCGCTTCCCCTACTCCACTCCGGCCTCTGAGCTGGGGCCGGACGGCAACTTTAACTACATTCGCAACTCGGTCAAGATTACGGTGGACGCCTACACCGGCGAAATCCACTTCTACGTCGTGGACGAGAGCGACGCGCTGATCCAGACCTACCGCAAGATTTACCCCCAGCTCTTCACGCCACTCAGCGCCGCGCCGGCCGGCCTGACCAACCACTTCCGCTACCCTGAAGACCTCTTCAACGTGCAGGCCGACCTCTTCCGCCGCTACCACATGACCGACCCACAGACCTTCTATAACCAGGAAGACCTCTGGCGCGTGGCCGAAGAAAGCTACGCCGACAAAGTGCAGCGGATGGAGGCGTATTACGTCACGATGACGCTGCCGGGCGAGAGCAAGGAGGAGTTCGCGCTCATCCTGCCCTTCACGCCGGCCGGGCAGGGCCGCAACAACATGGTAGCCTGGATGGCGGCGCGTTCCGATGGCGCGAACTACGGCAAGCTGGAAGCCTTCGCCTTCCCGCAGGGCAGTAACATCCTCGGACCGCAACAGGTGGAGGCGCGCGTCAATCAGGAACCGGACATCTCGGCGCAACTGACGCTGCTCAACCAGAGTGGGTCGTCGGTGATTCGCGGCAACCTGCTGGTCTTCCCGATGGGCGAAGCGCTGCTCTACGTCCAACCTCTTTACTTGCAGGCGACGACAAATCCGCTGCCGGAGTTGCAGCGCGTCATCGTAACCTCTTCCAGCCCCGACCAGGGCGTGGTGATGAGCGATCGCCTGGATACCGCGCTCAATGCGCTGGCGCAGGGCCGCAAAGGGATCGTGATGTCCGCGCCTGGCACGCCTAACACCAGCACACCGCCCAGCAACACCGGCCAGCCCGCGCAGCCCGGCACGCTGGGTGACCTGGCGCAGCAGGCGCTCGACCACTATAACCGCGCGCAGGCGGCCTTGAAGCAGGGCGACTGGGCGACCTACGGCCAGGAAATGGGCGAAGTCGAGAAGATTCTGCGCCAGATGAGCGGGCGCTGAGCAGCCCCGTGGTGTGCGCTGGGTGGGAACAAGCCCAGGCTGCCTGGCGTTCCCGCTGACAGTGCCCGGTCGCGGTGACCAGACAGGGGATTGTCGAGGGAGGAAGCATGGCGGAGACAACAGAACCGACGGAAAGCGCGATAACAGACACAGGCCATGATGTCATAGCTGAACTCGCCGGAATTGCGGTGGACTCGCCGCTGGGGCAGCTGCGGGCGCAGCAGCCGGCGGCCGTGCGCGCCGCGCAGGGGAGTTACCAGGCGTTACTGGAGCCGGACGACCTGGCCGGGGTCAGCCACCGCGAGCGCGAAGCGATCGCGCTGCGGGTGGCCGTGCTGACGCCGAGTGAGCCGGTCGCGGCCTGGCACCGTGAGCGCCTGCGCGCCCTGGGGCTGAACGACGAGGCGCTGGCCGCAATCGAGGAGTTTCCCGCCGGACCGGCGCTCGCGCCGCGCGAGACGGCAATTCTGGCGCATACCGACCTGCTCACAATACACCCCGGCGCGGCCACGCCCGCGCATCTAGCGGCATTGCAGGCGGCCGGACTCAGCCCGCGCGACATCGTCACGATTTCCCAGCTGGTTGCGTTCGTCAGTTATCAGGTGCGTGTCCTGGCCGGGCTGCGCCTGCTCGCGGAGGAAGCATGAGCGCCAACACCCACCCACACTTCACGATGGACGTCCTGCGCTGGCAGCCCTGGCTGCCCACCGTGGACGAGACCGGCGCGACGCCCGACCAGGCCGCGCTGGTGGACAAAGTTGCACCTTCGCCCGAATCGCGCCCGTACTACGCGCTGCTGGCGCACGACGCGCCTGCGCTGGAGGAGCGCACTGCGCTCTTCAACGCGGTGATGTACGGCCACGGCGGCGCGCGGCGCGCCGACCGCGAACTGGCCGCTGTCGCGACCTCGCTCGTCAACGGCTGCGTCTACTGTACCTCGGTCCACGCGCGACGCTACGCTCAGCTCACGAAAGACACCGCGACGATCCAGCGCCTGCTCGACGAAGGCGTTGACGCAGAAGTTGGCGAG
>DASUBC010000532.1:0-5918 GCA_035763465.1 Thermomicrobiales bacterium | reverse complement strand
GATCGCCGCGCTGGTCAGACCGTAGAGCGCGCCGAAGTAGCGCAGATTGTCACGGGCGCTCAGTTTCGCGTACAGGCCGCGGTCGCCGCCGAGCACAACGCCGAGTTGCCGCCGCACGGCCTCGTCGTCGCGCACCACGTCGCGACCGCCGACCGTCGCCCGCCCGCCCGTCGGCGCTAGCAGCGTCGCGAGCATTTTGATCGTTGTCGTCTTGCCCGCGCCGTTCGGTCCCAGCAGGCCGAAGATCGTCCCACGCGGCACGGCGAAACTGACCTCATCCACCGCGACCGTCTTGGTGCGCGACCGGAAGGGGCGTTTCGTTTCGAAGACCCGGTGCAGCCGCTCGGCGATGATCGCCGCGTCTCGCGGTTGTGTGCGCTGTGCGTTCGGCGCCATCGGTACGCTCCTGGTTGGTCGCATGCCGCAAGTCCGCAGGTCGCAGGTCTCGTTGGTCAAGGGATGTGCTGATTGGTAAGCGCAGTGTTTATGAAGTGAGACTTGCGACCTGTGACCGGCGGGCCTGCAGCCCGCGTTGCGGCGCCAGCCACAGGGCCAGGGCAATCAGCCTGTCGGCCAGCTGTTCCCGTGCTGTGCGCGCCGGCAGGACTTCATGCAAGCACCGGCGTAGCTCCGCGTCGTGGTCCAGTCGCTCCAGCCGTTCAGCAGCCAGGTACTCGCTCGCGAAAAGGGTCTCTGAGCTGTTCATTGTAGTCTCCTTGTGAATTGTGAGATCATCGTGATGGCATTGGGTCAGTAGTTAGGTGTGGTGCTGACCTGAACCCGCTCACGACTCACGCACTCACGACTGTCAACTGCGGTGGAACGGAGGCAAGGCCCGGCATTGGGCGGCGGACTATCCGGCGCGTCACCCCCTCAGCGTTCCGCGAATTGTTCCATTGCCGCGTCTGGTGGCCGGCTGGTTCCGTCAGTGAACCAGCACGCCGCCCCACCTGGCGCGGCCAGGTCTATCCAATGGGTCAGGCGGGTGGCGGCCTATGCCGGCGGCCTGCTCGGCGGTGACACCGGCGCTCCAGAGGGCGATCACCCGTTCCGGGGTCAGGTCGGTCAGGCCGGCGTCGCGCAATGCCCGCACGTAGCCCGGCGGCACATTCAGGCCGCGCAGCGCGATCACCTGCTCGGCGTCAAGGTCCGTAAAGCCGCTCGCGCGTAGGGCCGTGATGTAACCGGCCGTGACGCCGACCGATTTCAGCGCGATGATCTTGTCGGTGCGAAGGGGATAGCCGCAGGCGGCTTGCAGCGCCGCAATATAGGTCGCGTCAGCGCCGATGGACCGCAGCACGGCGCGTTGTTCGGGCGCAGGGGCGAAACCGAGCACCTGGTCAAGCGATAACTCCGCTGGTGTGGTGGGGCCGGTGAGCGTCGCCAGGAGTTCGTCGGCTTCGTCCACCGTGAGCCTGCCCGCCGCCAGCATTTCCAGCACCTGCAACGCTTCGTCGCTCATTGTGCTTCCTCCTGCCGTGTACCCGCCGGGCTGCCGCTTATTCGGCGTCGCTTTCCAGCAGGCGCAGCGCGTCCTTCGCGTTGATCTCGCCGCGATTGAGCCGGTTCAGCACATCGCGGCGCTTCTCGTCGCTGGCCGCTACGCGGCGCAGTTCGGCGGCGTCATCGCCGGCCTCGAACCCCAGCGCCCGGACGACTTCGTTCAGGCGGCTGACGACGGTGGGATAGGAGATGTCGAGCGCGACTTCAACGTCCTTGATCTTGCCCTTGCAGCGGATAAAGATCTCGATGAAGTGCCACTGCTGGGGTGCCAGGTTGGCGAAACGTCCCTGGCTGAAATGCCCCTCCAGGGCGGTCTCGCAACTGGTGCAGCGCGCCCGCACGATCTCCAACTCGCCGCCACAGACCGGGCACTGGGTTGGTAACTGGTACTGCCTGGGCTTGCTCATCGCTCTCTCCTCAATATGATCGCATCCCACCTCAACATCATGCACGTAGCATAGCACATCTCTCGTGCTTGTCAAGAGGTTAGTTTGAAAAATAAATACAGACATTGATTTTATTGAAAACACTTGGAGGGGCAGGTATAACCGCCGAGCATGCCGAGACCGCTGAGAGGGGGAACGAGTTCACCACAGAGAACACAGAGGACACAGAGAGGACTGGAGAGGGGAACGATTAATCGTCTTCTCTCATTCAGTCTCTGCGTTCTCTGCGTGCTCGGCGGTTATTTCCGTTCTCTCTGTGTCCTCTGTGTTCTCTGTGGTGAATCCGTCCTCTACTGCGCTAGTCGCGCGCGATGGCCTGGCGGGCGGCGGCGGGAGCTGGCTGGTTCGCGGGTGTGGGTACGCGCTCGGCCGGGCGCACGAGCAGGCGCGGCTCGGCGGCGATGAGCACGAGCGCCGCGCCGCCGAGTAGGGCCGCGAGGCCGGTGAGGAGCATTGACTGGCCGTGCAGTTGGCCGTAGGCGACGCGTTCCGGCGCGCTGGCGGGCATCGTCACGAAGGAGGGCACACGCGCCTGGGCGCCCTGCATACGCGGCAGCAGGCTGAACGTAGAGTAGCAGGTAATCGCCAGCGCCACCGCCAGCAGCAGCGCCGCCGCCACGGCCAGCCGGCGCGGCGGCGCGCCCCAGAGCAGGCGGCCGACGATGACCACCAGCGCGACGGCGGAGCAGACCAGCGCTACCTGGTAGTAGCGCGGGAAGAGGTCGCCGAGCAGCCGCGCCGCGCTATCGCGGTCGAGGTCGGCGAAGATCACCGGCGTCGTCAAAATCGCGAAGAAGAAGACTGCCCCGCCCCAGACTGTCAAGGCAAAGAGCAGCGCAAAATTTGTCAGCGTCCGGCCCACGGCGCGCATTCGCTTATCCTCCTATGGTGTCGTCTATCTTGTTATGCGCCGCTGGCCGTAGCCACGCGACCGCCTCTCCTCTGTTAATGATACCTGCGAGTGACGAACGAGGCGCGCATGAACCGTCGTCGCCGGTGCTCGCGAGCGGCGCTCACGGCAGCGTGGGCGACTGCCCCGCGAGCGCGGCGCGATCGAAGTAGATCTTCTCGCCCGCGAACTTTTCCGCTGTGGGGTCCCACGGAAAGTGAATGATGATGGTCAGGCGCACGGGTTGGCCGGTGGGCGCGAGTCCAGCCCACTCGCCCTGGTGCGTGCCGATCATCGTGGCGACTTCGATCACGCCCTGCGGTCCGATGACGATGTCGGTCAGGTCAAACTGCACATCGGGGAACGCGCCGAGGAAGGTGGTATAGAACGCACGCGCGCCGTCGTGGCCCTCCCAGCGCTGGCCGGTCGGCACGATCTCGTAGACGCAATCGTCGGTGAGGGTGGCGATCAACCCATCGAGGTCGCGCCGGTCTTCGGCGATCGAGTGCTTCACCCACAGTCGCCGGATGCGGTCGTAGAGCGCGGGCGTAATCTCCCACTTCAGCCGTTCTTGGATGGTCGGCGACCCTGGCGTGGACATATCCGCTCTCCTGCAAGCAACGCTTCCCGTGGGACCAGGAATGGGCGGCGTAGCGCCGGCCCAGTGGGGTGCTATTCGCCAATAATACCGCCATCGGCGCCAACAGTGAGATACGAACGCGTACGGTCCATGTAGCTCATCACCGTTGGGGCCTGACGGATGGGGCACGGGATTTCAATCCCGTGTTGGGCACGCTGGCGCGTGAACGAAATTCGCGCGGCGGATTATGATCTACCAGCGTGGGAGCTGGCATCAGCCTATCCACCGCCAGTCCGCAGCGCGGACTTCGTCACTGCGACGCAGTGTCCAGGCCCGGATTTCAATCCGGGACCCATCCCGCAAGGCAACCACCTTTCCTCACGCCGGGGCCACCTCTTGCACGCCACCGCATCGGAACAGTTATGAGACGCCACGCTGGTTGACGCCGCCAGCGCCGCCCGCTACAGTGCGCGCAGCCATCGCCGCACGCAAAGGAGGATCTGATGCAAGGCGCCATCTTCATGTTCGCCACCGACCTGCACGATGAGGGCTTCGATGCTGTATTGGACAACGTACAGCAGCGCGCCGGGCTGCACGGCGTCTCGCTCGCCGGCGCCTATCACCACGCGCGCGACATCTTTCCGCATAATCCGGTCCGGCGGGTACGCTTCCTTGAGGGCGGCACGGTCTTCTTCCAACCGGACCCGGCGCGCTACGCGGGGCTGCGGATCGCGCCGCAGGTCAGCCGGCTGGCCCAGGAAGTTGACATCCTGGCCGAACTCGTCGCGCGGGCGGAGCGGCGCGGTCTGGCTGTGCGCGCCTGGACGGTCTTTCTGCACAACTCCACGCTTGGCGAGCGCCATCCCGACTGCGCCATCCACAATGCCTTCGGCGACCCCTATATAACGGCGCTCTGCCCGGCGCATCCGGACGTGCGCGCGTACGCCCGTGCGCTGGCGGCCGACCTGGCTGGTCGCGGCGTCACGGCGATTCTGGCCGAAGCGCTCGGCTACGCCGCCTTCGACCACGGCTACCACCACGAGCGCAGCTTCATTCCGCTGTCGCCGGTCGTGCGCTTCCTGCTCGGCCTCTGCTTCTGCGAGCACTGCGCCAGCGCGATCGGGCGGCAGGGTGTGGATGTCGCCCGGCTGCGGCAGTTCACCCAGACGCAGTTGCTGGCGGTGCTGGCGGGCGAACCGCACATCCTACCGGATGGTCCGGCGACCTGGGGGACACTGGCGGGCCTGGCAGACGGCGAACTGGGCCGCTTCCTGATTGCACGCCAGGCTATCGTGACGTCGCTGGCGCAAGAAGTCACGACTGCCGTCGAGCAGGCCGGGTCCGCGCGCTTCGTCGTCATGGATATGGCCGGCGCGGCGAAGGGATACGCGACCGGCCAGCCGGCGGGCGACCCCGCGCCCGCCAGCGCCTGGCAGGACGGCCTGGACCTGCCGGCTCTGAGCCGCGCCTGTCACGGCATCGAGGCGATCGGCTACACGCAAGACCCCGAGCGCCTGCGCCTCGACCTCGACGCCTACGGGCAAACGCTCGCCCCCGGCACGCCACTCGCCGTCGCCCTCCGCCCGATGCTCCCCGACTGCGACACGACCGCGAACCTGGCCGCGAAGGTGGCCGAAGCCCGCCAGGCCGGCGTGGGCTGGCTCGACTTCTACCACTACGGCTTCATTCAATTGCCAGTGCTGGACCGAATTCGGGAGGCGATGCAGGAAGGGTCGAAGGTCTGAAAGTCAAAGGTCGAAGGTCTCTCTGGTCAAGGCTGCTGGCTGACTGCGAACACTGGCTGACAGCAGGCCGCTGCCTCATCAGGCGAGACCTTCGACCTTCAGACCTTCGACTTCGTTAGACGTCTTTCGCTTCGAGTTCGCGCGTCATCCGGTAGTTGCCGGCGAGCAGGCCGCCGTCAACGACGAGCGCGGCGCCGGTGACCCAGGCGGCTTCGCCGGAGGCGAGGAAGAGTGCTGCGTTGGCGATGTCCGCCGGCTCGCCGACGCGGCCGAGCGGATACCACTTGGCGAGGCGTTCAAAAATCTGCGGATCGCGTTTGACCCGCTCCTGCCAGATCGGCGTGCGAATGGTGCCGGGGCAGATGCAATTGGCCCGCACGTTGTACTGGCCGTATTTCACCGCCATGTTCTGCGTCAAACTAATCATGCCCGCTTTTGCGGCGCTGTAGCCCTCCTCGCCCAGCGCCGCCAGTCCATTGACCGACGCGATGTTGACGATCGCGCCGCGCCGCCGGGCGATCATCCCTGGCAAGACGGCCTTCGCACAGAGGAAGGCGCTTTTCAGCACGACGTTGAGGTTGAACTCCCACGTCGCCTCGTCAATCTCGCGGATGTCGTCGCCGCGCGACATCGCCGCGTTGTTGACCAGGATGTCAATATGATCGTAGACGCGCAAGACCTGCTCGACCAGCGCGTCCACCGCCGGGCCGGCGGCGACGTCGGCCACGACCGGCAGCGCTTCGCCGCCGGCTTCG
>DASUBC010000531.1:0-5001 GCA_035763465.1 Thermomicrobiales bacterium | reverse complement strand
ATGAATGTGGACGATCGCCGCGCCCGCCCGCCAGCAGCGGATCGCGTCGGCGGCAATCTCCTCCTCTGTCACCGGCAGCGCCGGGTTCTGCGCCTTCGTCGGCGCACTGCCGGTCAGGGCGACGGAGATGATTGTGGATTGTGGGCCGGGTACCCGCTCGCGGGTGGCAATTGTGGATTGCGGCGCGCCGGGGCGTTGCGCTTGACTATCGGCCATTGCATCCTCCCAACGTCAATCCGCAATCCACAATGTTCACGGCCTCCGCGCCCCGGCGAAGTGACTGCTCCAGTAGGGGTCGCTGAGGCTGCTGATGACGGTGCCGGTATTCTCGCTGCGGGCGTGGATGAAGCGGCCGTCGCCGAGCGCGATGCCGTTGTGGGTGATGCCCGGTCCATTGGTGTCGGCGAAAAAGACGATGTCGCCGGCATGGACATCCGGCAGGCGGATTGGCGCGCCGACGGTGAACTGGTCGGCGGCCGTGCGCGGCAGCGTGATGCCGGCGGCTTGCTGGTAGACGTAGAGGACGAAGCCGGAGCAGTCCCAGCCAGCGGGGGTGACGCCGGCCCACTTATAGGGCGCACCGAGATATTTCAGCGCGAGCGCCGCGATAGCCGCACCCCGGTCGCCCGGCTGGGCGGGCGGCAATGCGGGCGCGCTGGTGGTGGGCGGCTGTGGGCTGGGTGGCGGCGTGGCGGCCGGCGCGGACGTGCCGGCTGGAGCAGCGCCGGCGGGCTGACTGAGCGTGGCGCTTGTCGGGCCGAGGTGCTCGCCCATCACCCAGCCGTGCAGGTCGCCATATTGCACGCCGTACCAGTCCGCGCCGTCAGCGTCCTGGCGCGGGCCGGCGGTCACCAGCAGCACCGTGCCCGGCGCGACCGCCGTCAGAATCGGCGCACTGGTGCCGACATCACCGCGAATCCGCAGATCCAGGCCGTCAGTGTTGACGACGGCCGCGTGGTCGCCTGCGACGAATTGCACGGCGGTGGGTGGCGCAGGGGGCGGCGCGGCCGTGGGCGGCGCGGCATTTTCAGGCGGCGCGGGGGGCGGCGTACTGACCGGCGTGGGCGCTGGCGCATCGGCCGGCGGCGCGTCCGGAGTGGGCGTGCTGGCAAGCGCGGGAGCGGTGGCGCCTGCCGCGCCGAGCAGGAACGAGGCGATCCAGCCGGCCGTGCCGCTGTAGGTCACCGGCGTCCAGGTGCTGCTGTCCGCCGCGGGCGCGCCGGTCACGTTGACGAGCGCGCCATCCGGCACGACCAGCAAAATATTCGCGTGCAGGCTGGGCGCGTCGCGCAGCCGCGCGCCTTTGCCGCCGGTGCCGCTGACGCTCAACTGCCCACCAGTCTGGGCGGCGGCCGTCGGTGGGGCGGCATTGTCGGCGGGCGCGGGCGGCGGGGTGGGCGTCGTGGCGTTGGCGGTCGTGTCCACTTCCGCCAGCCACTCACCGTCGCTCCAGCCGCTCAGGCCGGCGCCCTGAACCTGATACCAGGCCAGGCCATCGGCGCTGGTCTCCGGGCCGCCAAGCACCATGACCTGCGTGCCCTGCGCCAGGTATCCGACCACCGCGCTATCGTGCCCCGGTCCCTGGCGTACGGAGAGCACGTCACCTTCCGTAGTGATGACGATAGCAGGATTGCCAATAGCGAGTGCTGCCCGCGCTGTGCGCGGTAGGGCGAGATTGAGGGGGAGCGCCAGGAAGATGGCGAGGAGGGGGAGAGAGAGTGACCGGAGTCGTGTACGCCGGATCAGCAAGAACATTGCGTTCTCTCCCCCTTTCGCCGTTGCGACCCACGAGGGGCCGTTCCGTCCGCCGTCAGGCGGAGAGCCGTCGTCATGTCTTGGGCAATCAAACCGAGCGTACGCCTCCCTTCAGCCTACAGTCTGGTCCCACCGGGCGGCTGGTAGACCGTCTGTCGTCGTTTGTCAATCGTTGTACGTATGCGCTGGCGTGCGTTCTCCGCCTTATCATAACGAAAATCCGCGATCCGTCAAGTGCGAGTCGTGAGAGCGTGAGTCGTGAGTGCGTGAGCAGGGTCAGGTCAACACGGTACTTGACGGCTGGCACAAGGCTATCCCAAAAGGAACTCCCGACTCACGCACTCACGCACTCACGGTGACAATATCGAGCAGCGAGCGTCTCTATCCAGGTGAGCGCCTGACCACCTGCCGGTTTTCCGCACCGGGAACGGCAATGGCATGGATTGTGCGGTGGCGGCTCCCGGCACTACCAGCACAAGGGTTTGTGGTTCTCGCAGCGTTCCTTTCGGCGTCGCCAGGCCATTGTTGTCCAGCGGCGAGCCAGCGCCGGCAAGACCATACACGATGTCGTGTTCGCGAAGACGCACCACGGCGCGCGTTGCGCTGCCGTCATGCGGCAATGCCCCGGAGAAGGACTGCGGGGTGATATGAACGCAGGAGGCGAGACACCATGCACGATGTCCTGAATCCCTTCTACAACACGTTTCCTCACGTCATCGGCGCGATCCTGATCCTGATCATCGGACTCATTGTCGCGGCCATTCTCTCCGCGCTGGTGCGCGGCGTGCTCCAGCGCACCGGTCTCGGCCAGCGCATTGCCACCCGGGTCTTCGGCCGGGAGCGCGCGGCCACGATGGACATCGCCTCAGGTGTCGGGCGGGCAGTCTACTACCTGGTGCTGATCTTCGTCGCCATCGCGGTGTTGAACGCGCTCGGGCTGGCGATTGTCACCCAGCCGTTGACTGCCTTCCTGAATACGCTGCTCTCATATCTGCCCCGGCTGATCGGCGCCATCTTGCTCTTCGTGGTGGCCTGGCTGCTGGCGACGATCTTGCGGGCGATCGTGCTCCAGGCGTTGCGCGCGTTGCACGTAGACGAGCGCCTCGCGCGCAATAGCGCGACCGCGCCGGCGGCGGGAGAAGCGGGGGAGAGTTCGTTCTCGCGCACCGCCAGCGAAGTCGTCTACTATCTCGTCTTCCTCTTCTTCCTCCCGGCGATTCTCGGCGCGCTCGGCCTGGCGGGCTTACTCGCGCCGGTGCAGAGCCTGGTCACCATCGTCCTGAACTTCCTGCCTCGGCTCATTTCGGCCGCGATTATCCTGGTTATCGGGATTTTTGTCGCGCGGATCGTGCGGCGGCTCGTCGCTGATCTGCTCGCTGCCGCCGGGGTGGACCGCTTCAGCGAACGTATCGGCCTGGGAGCGGCAGCGGGCGGGATGCGAATGTCCGCGCTGCTGGGGCTGGTCGTCTATGTCCTGATGCTGATTCCGGTGCTGACGGCGTCGCTCGACGCGCTGCAACTCGGCGCGGTGACACAGCCGATCAGCAACATGCTGAACCGGATTCTGCTGGCGCTGCCGAACATCTTCGCGGCAGCGGTGTTGCTAGCGATCGCTTACGCCGTCAGCCGGGTCGTGGCGAATATCGTCACCAGTGTGCTGACCGGCTTTGGCTTCAACCGGCTCGTCGCGCAACTCGGCTTCGGCCAGACGGCGACGGTGACAACAGCGGAGAGCCGCACACCCGCCGGGTATATCGGCACGCTGGCGCAACTGATCATTCTCTTCTTCGCGGCGATTGAGGCGTTGCAGTTGCTCGGCTTCACGTTCGTCGCGACGCTGATCAGCCAGTTCGTGCAACTGGCCGGGCACATTATCCTGGGGCTGATCATCTTCGCCATCGGCGTCTTCATCGCGCGCTGGGCGGCCGGCGCGGTGCGCGGCA
Source organism: Thermomicrobiales bacterium (assembly GCA_035763465.1). GTDB lineage: Bacteria > Chloroflexota > Chloroflexia > Thermomicrobiales > CADCWN01 > DASUBC01. Next base: position 1,303 of record DASUBC010000531.1, on the reverse strand, counting down.
GTGGCGTCGCACAGGCGGGGCTGCTGGCCTTCGTCGCGCAGGCGGCGATTCTGGTGCTGGCCGGCGCGATGGCGCTGCGGCAGATGGGCGTCGCCGACGACATCATCAACCTGGCCTTTGGCCTGCTGCTCGGCGCGGTCGCGGTCGCCACCGCGATCGCTTTCGGGGTTGGTGGGCGCGAGGTCGCCGGGCGCGAACTGGCGCGCTGGGTAGACGCCGCCCGGCAGGAGACACTGCCCGCCCCGGCACCACCGCCACCACCGGCACTACCAGGCGCCGGCAGCGGCGGCGAGATGACCAAGTAGACAGCACTGGGGCTACCGTTGGCAGCGGTAGCCCCAGGCCATTCTAGCGCGGCGCTCATCTACAAAGGGCGGCCTGATGAGGCCGCCCCTGCCACGTCGCGCGCGACTCAGTCCGCGACGACGAATTCGGAGAGGAGCGGGCGCGGCAGACGGTCGAGCGCCTCCAGGTCACGGCCCCGGAGCAGTTCCATCAGCCGTGCGGCAAAGGCGGCCAGCACAATCTGACGCACGGCGTCATCGGTGTTGCAGAAGGGGCGCATGACGCGCAGCCAGCGACCCGACCCGGCAAACTCCGTGCGTAAGTCGGCGAACGATTGATTATGGCGCAGGCGCTGCAAGAGTGTCCAGACGAGGTCTTTCGCGGCAATGGTCGTTTGCGCGTCTAGCCGGCCAGCGAGCGCCTCGCGCAAAGACCGGCACCCCGTGTACCAGGCTTCGGGAATGACGATGGCGGCTTCCACGCGTGATCGCCTCCTTCCAGTGCGGCCGAACGACTCGCGCGCCACGCCGCCATCAGGCGACGGTCGCCACGGTCCGGTACAATGCGCCGACAACGTCTTCCAAGTCGTGCGGGTCCAACAGCGGGCGCGCACCGAGCGCGCGTAAGCGGTACTCGACCGTCCACCGGTCCGCGCCGAGCGTACCCGACGACGACACAATCACCGGAACGCCGGCCAGCATGGGCGTCTCACGCACCCGGCGCAGCAACGCGAAATCGTCGCGCCGCGCCACCACCAGATCAATGAGCAGCGCGCCTGGCTGGAGGCCGTCGGGCGCCAGCGCCGCGCAATCGCCCCGCTCGCTCATAAGGCGCGGCACGGCGCACAGCCCCCGCGCGCGGAGCACTGCCGTCAACCCATAGACAAAGAGGTCTGGGCCAATCACCAAGACTGGTTCCGCGAAATCGTTCATCAGCACCCCAGTCCGCAACCGTTTCACTGTACGTACAGTATACACCGTTCCGGCGATTTGGGAAGGGGTATTTTCGTCATCCAGTA
>DASUBC010000530.1:0-8565 GCA_035763465.1 Thermomicrobiales bacterium | reverse complement strand
TTGAGCGAGAAGTTTACGGATCTCGGCCACGGCATCGCACACCTGGGCGACCGCTTCGGCAACACCGCCGAATTGCGCGCTGAGAACGAGCAGTTGAAGGCGGAGAACGCGCAATTGCAGGCCGACGCCGCGCGCGTGCAGGAACTTGAGCGCGATAACGCGCAACTGGTGCAGCAGGCAAACCTGGCGCAGAAGTACCCGCAGTACAAACTGCTCCCGGCGCGTGTCGTTGGGCGCGACCCGATGAGCAACGAAAAGTACCTGATGATCGATCGTGGCACCGCCGAAGGGGTGCAGGTCGGGATGCCCGCGCTCAGCCCCGATTTTCTGGTCGGCCAGGTGGTCGAAGTCTATCCCCACCGCGCGAAAGTGCGGCTGATCATTGACCAGAACTCGGTCATCAGCGTGATGCTGCAAGATAAGGATAAGCCGGCGCAGGGCATCATGTACGGCGCCTGGCAGCAGGGGGGCCGGTTGGAGGTGCGCTACCTCGACCGCGATACCACGATCGCGCCGAACGCCCGCTTCGTCACCTCGACCGTGACGAACGGCATTCCGCCCGGCCTGCTCGTCGGCGTCGCAACCAGCGCGAAGAAAGATGTACAGACAGACTCGCTGACGGTCGAGGTAACGCCGCTGGTGGACTTCGATGGCCTCGAATCGGTGACGATTATCCTCACCAACCAGCAGCCGTGACGCTGTTGCGGGTCCCCGGTTGGCAGGTTGCAGGTTGCAGGTTCGGGCCTGGCGGGCGGTGGCCCCGGAGTGCTGCGAGGCGATGGCGTGCTGGACGTGGCCCCGGATTGAAATCCGGGCCTGGGCACTCCAATGGAGTGACGAAGTCCGCTGCGCGGACTGGGTGTAACCCCATCCTCACCTGTCCTGATACCTGGGTGGGTTACAGTCCGCGCAGCGGACTTCGTCACACACAGTGTGCCCAGCGCGGGATTTCAATCCCGTGCCCATCCTGCCAGGCCACCCACCGATCGTCACTCCGGGGCCATCGCCCGCCAGGCTACCGCGCCGTGTCCCACGTCATATCGCCCCTGGTGGAGTGGCGATGAGCACGGACCTGCGCCTAACGCTTGCGCTGGCGGGCGCGCGCGCAACCGGCCTGGCCTCGCGGTTGACCGGCCGGGGTGGCGGCACCGCCGCGCCGGGGCTGGTGGCCGAGCGGCTCGACCCGGCGGCGCTCCACAAACTTGGCGCAGCCATTCCGGCCGGCACGATCGTCGTCGGCGGCACTAACGGCAAGACGACGACCGCGCACATGATCGCGACGGTGCTGGCGCACGCCGGGCAGCGCGTGCTGCACAACCGCTCCGGCTCAAACCTCCAGCGCGGCGCGCTGGCTGCGCTGGCGGCGCAAAGTTCGCTCGGCGGCCGGCCGCGCGGCGATGTCGGCGTCATCGAAGCGGACGAGGCGGCGCTGCCGGCGATCGCCGCGGCGCTGCGCCCGCGCTTCGTCCTGCTGAACAACCTCTTCCGCGACCAGCTCGACCGCTACGGCGAACTGAACACCATCGCCGGCCGCTGGCGCGACGCCGTCGCGGCGCTCGCCGACGAGACAACGCTGCTGATCAACGCCGACGACCCCACGCTCGTCAGCGTAGCGGCCGGCCTCCCACGCGAGCGCGTCGTCTATTTCGGCCTCGCCTTCGACCCGGCCACCGATACTGGCGCGGACCAAGGTCTCCTCCTCAGCGCCCTGCCACACGCCGCCGACGCGGCGGTCTGCCCGCGCTGCGGCGCGAAACTGGCTTACCATGCGCTCTATCTCGCGCACCTGGGCGACTGGCATTGCCCGGCCTGCGGCTACGCCCGTCCCGCGCTTGACAGCGCCGCCCGCGCCATCCACCTCGACGGCGTCACCGCCCTCTCGCTAACTCTAGACGTCGCCCCAACCCATTTCGCACTCCGCATTCCGCACTCCGCACTCCCATTACACGTTCCCCTCCCCGGCCTCTACAACGCCTACAACGCGCTGGCGGCGGCGACCGCCGGGCTGGCGTTCGGCGTCACACCGGAGATGATTGCGGCGGCGCTGGGCAGCTTCACGGCGGCGTTTGGGCGGATCGAGCGGGTACAACTGGAAGGGCGTGACCTGACGCTGGTGCTGGTGAAGAACCCGGCCGGGTTCAACGAGGTCTTGCGGATGCTGACCGGCGGTGCCGGCGGCGCGCTAACGAATCCCGCGCTGCTGGCGATCAACGACCTCGACGCCGATGGCCGCGATGTCTCCTGGCTGTGGGACGTTGATTTCGAGGCGCTGGCGACGGGCGACGCGCCGCTGCATACCGCCGGCATTCGCGGCCCCGACATGGCCGTGCGCCTGAAGTACGCGGGCGTAGTCCCGGCGCGCATCACGCCGCACGAGCCAAACGACTTGCGCGGCGCGCTGCTCACCTTCGTGCGCGCCGCGCCTGCCGGCAGCACCCTCTACGTCCTGCCCACCTACACCGCGATGCTGGAAATCCGCCGCATCCTCGCCAGCCTCGGCGCGGCCGAGCAGTTCTGGCGGCAATGACGAAGTTACAGGTTACAGGCCAATAATGGTCGAAGGTCGAAAGTTGCTCGTGATGAGGCAGCGACTTTCCTTCAGCCAGCGTTGGTAGTCTACCCGCAGCGTTGACCGCAAAGACCTTCGACCTTCGACCCCGTTTAGGACGGCCCGTCGGCGTAGAGCATCTCGCGGATGGCGAGCACTTCCTGGCGGCGGTCGGCGTTGCGCTCGATTTCGCCGCTCGTCTTGTCAATGCCATGCATCACCGTGCTGTGGTCTTTGCCGCCTAGCGCCTCGCCGATGTCCACCAGCGAGCGGTCGGTCTCCTCGCGCATGATGTACATCGCCACCTGGCGCGGGATAACGATGTCTTTGGTGCGCCGTTTGCCGATGAGGTCTTTCTCGGGCACCTGATAGAAGCGCGCGACCGTCTCGATGATCCGGGGCAGGGTGATGAGTTTGCGCCGGGTGTTCATCTGCGGGTCGTTCATCGCCGCCGTCGCCAGCGGCAGCGTGATCGCTACACCTTCCAGGCGCGCGTGGGCGATGATGCGGGTCAGCGTCCCTTCCAGTTCACGAATGTTGCTCTGCACTTTCTGGGCAACGTAATCGAGCACATCGCGCGGCACATACAGGCCGCTTGCCTCGCCCTTCTGTTGCAGGATGGCGATGCGCGTCTCCAAGTCTGGCGGCTGCACGTCCACCGTCAGGCCCATCTCGAAGCGCGTGCGGAGGCGGTCGCTGAGGGTCGGGATCGCCTTCGGCAGCCGGTCGCTGGTGAGGATGATGTGCTTGCCGGACTGGTACAGGTGGTTGAAGGTGTGGAAGAACTCCTGTTCCGTCTGCTCCTTGCCGCCGATGAACTGAATATCGTCAATCATCAGAATGTCGTTGGTGCGGTAGCGGTCGCGAAAATCCTCCATCGTGCCGGAACGGATGGAGGCAACCACATCGTTGGTGAATTGCTCGGAGGTCAGATAGAGGACACGCAGGTTCGCGCCAAAGTGTTCTTTGGCGCGGTGGCCGATCGCGTGCATCAGGTGCGTCTTGCCCAGTCCCACGCCACCGTAGATGAAGAGCGGGTTGTACTCGCCGCCAGGATTATCGGCGACGGCGAGGCCAGCCGCGTGCGCCAGGCGATTGCTCGGCCCGACGATGAAGGTATCGAAGACGTAGCGCGGATTCAGCCCATCGCTGCCCGCGCCCAGTTCAAGTTGCAGTGCAGGCGGTGGCGAACCGGACGCGGACGAGCGCGGCGGGTTGCTGGTGAGGTTCCGCGCGGGCCGGACGCCGGCGCTCTCACGCCGGTCGGCGTGGCCGTTCGTGGGCGCGGACGTGGCGCTCGCCACCGGCGCGGCGCTATTGAGGACGACGAACTCGACCGTAACCGGCTGGCGTAATACTGTACTGAGGCTCTCGGCCACCGTCTCGCGGTAGCGCTTGTTCAGCGTCTCAACGGTCCACGAATCGGGCGCGCCGACGGTCGCCGTGCCCGCCTCGCGGTCCAGCCCCAGCAGTTTCGTCCGTTCGAGCCAGGACTGATAGTCCTTCCTGGCGACCCGGCCTTTGCTGCTCAGGTCGCTGAGAACAATCAGCCAGGTCTGGTCGGTGTGCATCGCCCCCACCACTTTCCACCCCGGTTCGCCACGAATCACCGGATTTCCGGTAACCCAATCCCACCCTCACCGTCCACGGGTGTACGTACACATCATAGCAGGCCGGGTGAATTCGCACAATAGGCCACCTATCCCAATCGCCCGCTCTCCCCTATACTGAGGAGGATTCGCAGCGGGCCGTGGGAGAGGGAACGCGGCGCCGGTGACACCGGAGATGAGGGGATGGGGATTCCAGACACGCCATCAACAGCCACACCTACCGCGCCCTTTGACCTGGGCGGTGGGCTGGCTGTGCTGGCTGACACTGCGACGGCGATCGGTCACGCCATGCGGGAGGCCGGCAGCCTGCCGATCGCCGCGCGCGCCAGCGCGCTGCTTGACGCCGTGCTAGCCGTCTTGCGCGACCGCGTCGGCTTTGACATTGTCTGGGGCACACTGGGTGCGGCGGAGAGTGCGCCGCGCACCCTGCAATGCCTCACCGGCCCGGCGCTGGCCACCGAGCAGGGCGACTACGCGCGCCTCGTCGAGCCAGTGCTCGCCAGCCTGAACTTTGCCCCCGCAGGCGGGCGCCAGCCCTTCGGGGAACGACTGATCGCGCCTGACCTGCCGCCGGCAGACGGCCCCGCCGCCGAGCTCGCGGCGGCGCTGGGCTTGCGGGCGCTCCTGGTCGCGCCACTGATCTCGCGGGAACTCTCCGGCACGGTCGGCGCACTCATCGCCGGCAGCCGGGATGGCGCGCTCGGCGCCGGCGCCATCCTTGGCCTGATGGAAGCGATTGGCGGGCACCTGGGCGTCGCGATCAGTTACGGCGAAGCGGTCGAACGCCTGCGCGCCAGTGAGGAACGGGGCCGTATCCTGACCGAAGGCGCGACCGACGGGATTTACATGCTCAATGCCGCCGGCCTGTTTACCTATCTCAATCCCCCCGTCGAACGGATGCTTGGCTACACGCAAGAAGAACTGGTCGGCCAGCACTTCAGCGTCGTCATCGCGCCACGCGCGCTGCCGCTCGCGACCGAAGTCATGCGCCGCGCGGCGGCCGGCGAACCGCTGCCCGACCGCTACGAGCTCGACTTGCGCCGGAAAGATGGCGCGATTCGCACCTTCGAGATCAGTTCGAGCAATCGCTACGACGAACGCACCGGACAGTTCACCGGCCGCTTCGGCATCGCGCGCGATATTACCGAGCGCCGCCGGTTGGAAAACGAACTCGCGCGGCGCAATCGCGCGGTCGAAGTCCTCAATGCGATCGCCACGCTCTCCGGGCGCACGCCCAATCTGGCGGCCTTTCTGAATGAAGCGCTCGACCGCACATTGGCCGTCTTTGATGTGGACTGTGGCGCAATCTCTTTACTCAACGAAAACGGCCAGGAGTTCGTGCTCGCCGCCGCGCGCAACTACTCGCCCGCGCTCGTCACACAAATCGAACGGTTACCCACGCGGGCCGGTATCCCCGCGCGTGTGCTCGCGACCGCCGGCACGATCGTCGGCCGCGACATGGCGACGGACGCCGCCCTCCTGGCCGACGCGATCCGCGCTGAAGGGATCGGCGCCTATGCGTGTGTGGCGCTACGGGTGCAGGACCGGCCGCTGGGGCTGCTCGCCGTCACCGCGCGCGACGATCGGGGCTTCTCTCAGGCCGACGCCGATACGCTGGCGCTCGTCGGCGCGCAACTCGGCGCGGCGATCGAGAACGCGCGTCTCTCGGCGGAAAGCCTGACGCAGCGCGCCAGCCTGGAGGTGAAGACGGCGCAACTCAGCCGGCTGCTCGACGTCAGCGCCGGCTTCGCCGCGAACTTGCCCCTTGAGGCGATGCTGAATACGGTGGCGCGGGCGATTGTGGCGACGCTCGGCTTCGGCTCGGCGCATGTGCGTGTGCGTGACGACCAGCAGGGGGACACGCTGGCTGGTGTCGGCTTCTGTGGCTTCACCGCCGACCAGATCGCGCTACTCTACGCACCTACGCCGATCGCCTTCTACCAGCGGCTCCTGGCGCCGCAATACCAGCTCGGCGGCCTCTACTACATTCCGCACGATGTGAACCGGCGCGAGTCATTCGGCGACGACTGGACCGTGGTCCGGCAGCCGGTCGCGCCCAACTGGCAGCCCGGCCAGTGGCACCCCGAAGACGCGCTCATCGCGCCACTCTATGCGCGTGACGGCGGGCTGCTCGGCGTCATCTACGTTGACGAACCGGCCGAAGGCCGGCTGCCGGACGCCGATAAACTCACTGTGCTGGAACTCTTCGCGCGCCAGGCCGCGCTGGCGATCGAAAACGCCGACCTTTATGGGCAGATTCAGCGCGACCTGCGCCGGCAGAACGCGTTGCGCGAAGTGATTGAGCATATCAGCGCCGAACTCGACCGGGACCGGCTCCTGGAACTGATTCTCGCCAGCGCAGTCGAGCTGCTCGATGGCAACGCGGGCGCGCTCTGCCTGGTCGAGCCACAGCGGAATATCGCGCGCATTGTCGCCACGCACAACGTGCCGGGCGAGCTGCGCGACCAGCTGGTTCAACCGGGTAAGGGGATGACCGGCCGCGTGCTGGCGACCGGCCAGGCCCAGCTGGTGCGGGACTACAACGCAGTACTGGGGCCGCCTCCGTTCGGCCTCGACCTCCAGTCCTGCATCAGCGTGCCGATCCAGGACCGGGGCGAGGTCGTCGGCGTCTTCTTTGTCGGCTCCAACACTACCGCCCGGCACTATGGTCCGCGCGATGTCGCAACGCTGGAGCTCTTCGCGAAGCACGCGGCGCTGGCGCTCGCCAACGCGCGTCTCTACGAAGAAGCGCGGGCGCAGACCGCACGCCTGGAGACGCTACGCGAGGCGATCGAGCAGATCAGTTCGGAACTCGACCTCTCGGCGCTGCTCAACCGGCTCGCTATCAGCGCGGTGCGCCTGCTCGATGCCGATTCGGGAACGATCGCGCTGGTGGACGAAGAAACCGGCACGGCGCGCATCGAAGCCGGCTATAACTTCGCGCCAGGCGCGCTGGGTCACCGCTTCGCCGCTGGCGAGGGTCTGACCGGGCTGGCGCTGGCGCGGCGCAGCCCGGTGCTGATTGACCCGGAAGACCCCCAGCCGACGGTCACGGCTATACCGCGCCCACCGGCACGCGCGCACCTGGCCGTGCCGATCTGGTGGCAAAACCGCTTGATCGGCACCTTCACGCTCTCATCGGGCCGGGCGGGCAAGCGCTTTACACCCGGTGACCTGGAGACGCTCGCCACCCTGGCCCGCCACGCCGCCGTCGCGATCGAGAACGCGGGCCTCTACAGCGCCCTGCAAGAACGCTTCTCCCAGGTGCAAGGCATCAGCGCGGTCGGCACGGCGCTGATCGCGGAACGCGACCTGGATCGCGTGCTGGGCACAGTCGCGGATCAGGTGATGAGTCTCCTCAGCGCCGAGGGCTGCTCGATCGCGCTGCTGGAACCCGACGAAGCCGCGCGCATCCCCGGCCAGGAACTCACGCTGGCGGTCGTGTCCGGCATCGGCGAGACGCTCTTACGCGGCCGGCGGCTCTCGCTCGCCAATTCCTTCACCGGCGAAGCGATTCTCAGCGGGCAACCGGTCTCGATCACGAGTTTGCACGATGACCCGCACCGCCGCGCGCCGGCCCTCGCGGCGGCGGGCATAGACGTCATCCTGGCCGTGCCGCTCCAGACGAGTGAGCGCGCGATCGGGGCGCTGAATGTCTACGCGCACAGGGGTCGGGTCTTCGGCGTGCGCGATAGCGAAATCATCACCCTCTTCGCGCACCAGGCCGCCGTCGCGATCGAGAATGCCCGCCTGCACGAGCAGGGGCGCGCGCTGGCGGTGACGGAAGAACGCAACCGGATGGCGCGCGAGATTCACGATACGCTGGCGCAGGGCTTCACCGGCATTATCGTGCAACTGGGCGTCGCGGAGAGTTTGCTGGCGGAGGGTCAGGAGGATGCGCGCGCGCGCCTGCTCACGGCGCAGAACCTGGCTCGCACCAGCCTGCAAGAGGCCCGGCGCTCCGTCTGGAACCTGCGCCCGAACTCGCTGCAAGGGCGCACACTGCCCGACGCGATCCACGCGCATCTCACCCAGTGGCAGGCGCAAACGGGCATTGCAGCCACCTTCACTGTGGAAGGTGCGGCCCGACCGCTCGCGGCGGAAACTGAGGAGACGGTGCTGCGCGTGGCGCAAGAAGCGCTCAATAACATCGCCAAGCACGCCCACGCCAGCATGGTTACGGCAACGCTGACTATCGCCGCCGAGACGGTGCGCCTGCGCGTCCGCGACGATGGCGTCGGGGTCGTGGCGGCGACCGCGCGGCCCGACGGTGGCGGCTTCGGCCTCATCAGTATGCGCGAGCGCGCCAGCCGGCTCGGCGGTACACTCGAACTCGAAAGTGCGCCCGGTCAGGGCACCTGTGTGCAGGTTGAAGTTAGGGGATAGGGGATAGGGGATAGGGGATAG
>DASUBC010000529.1:0-6000 GCA_035763465.1 Thermomicrobiales bacterium | reverse complement strand
GCCGCCGGAGGAAGTAGCGCGCGGCCTGGCGCGGCTCGGCCTACGCCAGCCCTATCTGCTGGCGCTCGGCACGCTGCAACCGCGTAAGAATCTGGCGCGCACGCTGGCGGCCTTCGAGGAGCTTGTCGCGCGCGGCCTGCCGCACCAGCTGGTGCTGGCTGGCCGCCAGGGCTGGCTCGCCGACCCGATCTTCGCCGCCATCGCGCGGCCCGATTCGCCCGCGCACGGTCGCGTCACCCTCACCGGCTATCTCGCCGACGACGACCTGCCAATCGTCTATACTGGAGCCGAGGCGCTCGTCTTCCCGTCGCTCTACGAGGGCTTCGGCCTGCCGGCGATCGAGGCGATGGCCTGCGGCACGCCCGTCCTGACCAGCACGACCTCGTCAATGCCCGAAGTCGCGGGCGACGCCGCACTGCTGGTAGACCCGCTCGACACCGCCGCCATCGCCGCCGGCATCGCGCGTATCGCCACCGACCCGACGCTGCGCGCGACACTGCGCGAGCGCGGCCTGGCTCACGCCGCAGCCTTCACCTGGCGGCGCGCGGCCGAGCAGACACTGGCGGTGCTGGAGGAAGTAGGGAATGAAGCGTAAGACGGCCCCCCCGGCCCTCCAATTCTGGGGGGAGCAGCTCTTCCGAACGCTGCGACTGCCTGCAAGCCCCGGTGTTTGGAGAGGCGCTCCCCCCAGCATGGGGGGGCCGGGGGGGCTGACCGCCGCCATTCTACGCTCGCGCTACGTGCCCGCGCCCGCGCCGCCGTCGCCCGCCGCACCTCGGCGCATTCTGGTAGTGAAACTCTTCACGCTCGGCGATATGCTGAACATTACGCCGGCGCTGCGGGCGCTGCGGGCGCGCTATCCGGCCGCGCGCATTGACGTGCTGGCGACCAGAGTTGGCGCGGCCGGGCTGGCGCGCTCGCCCCATATTGACGACGTCATCATCTTTGACAAGGCGCTGTTCGATCAGGTCGGCGGCCTGGCCTCGCCGCGCGCTCTGCTGGCAGGGCTGCGCTTCGCGCTCACCTTACGCCGCCGGCGCTACGACGTGCTGGTGCTGCTTCATCACCTGATCACTACCTGGGGCACATTGAAGTATATGGTGCTGGCGCTGTGGAGCGGCGCGCCCGTGCGCGCGGGCCTTGACAATGGCCGGGGCTGGTTTCTGACCCACCGGGCGCGCGACCGTGGTTTCGGCGCGGTCAACGAGCGGCGCTACTGGCTCGACGTCGTCGCCACGCTCGGCGCGGTCAGCGACGACGAGCGGCCCGACTTCACCGTCACCGACGCCGACCGCGCGGCGGCTCAGAAGCTGCTCGGCCCGACCAGCGGCCCGGTGATTGTCATCCACCCGACGAATGGCCCCTACGCGCCAAAGCGCCAGTGGGCGCCGGAACGCTTCGCCGCCGTTGCCGACCGGCTGGCGCGCGAACACGGCGCGACGATCGTCCTGGCCGGCGTGGCTAGCGAAGCGGAGCGCATCGCCGCTGTCGAGCGCGCGATGGCAACGCCGGCCATCAACCTCGCCGGCCGCACCGAGTTGCCGGTGCTCGCCGGCCTGCTCCAGCGCGCCGACCTCGTCATCGGCAACGACAGCGCGGTCTGCCACCTCGCCGCCGCGCTCGGCACGCCGACGCTCGCCATCTTCGGTCCGGCGAACGACCGCGCCTGGGCGCCTTACGGCGCACAGCCAGTCGTGCTGCCCCTCAACGAACAGCAACAACCCTGCCTGCCAACTAGCCGCGTGCTGACCGTGCGCGGCGCCGACCCGCACGCGCCCTGTCTCTACACCGGCTATGGTCCCGGCAACCCGCACGGCTGCCCCAACTGCCGGTGTCTCGACCTGATTGACGCCAACCGCATCGCCGGCCTGGCCGCTCACCTGCTGGCGCGGCACGCCTTGTGCGCTGCTACAGCGGCCAACTGAAACGCTGTCGCGCCACCTGACGTATATGGGGCGTCGGCCCTCGCAGGAACCGAGGCGACAGCAGCCCATTCTCGTCACTCATTACTCGTCACTGGAGGTATCTGTGCTTGGCAGCAGTCGCGTCGTCGGCGTTCTGCTCACCGTCGCGGGTGTCGTCCTCGGTCTCGGCATATTCGCCTGGTTGATTGTCTCGTCGCGCGAGGCGGCGGGCGGCAGAAGCGGCGGCGCGGTGCTGGGCGGCGTGCTCGCGCTCGCCTGCATCATTCTACCTCTGCTGGCGGGCGGCATCTTTCTCATGTTGCGCGGCCAGGCCGAGGTCAAAGACTACGGCGAGGTGCAGAAAGAGCGCGCCGTGCTGAACATGGTGGAGACGCGCGGTCAGGTGAAGATTTCGGACATCGCGCTGGAAACGAACACCACCCGCGAGCAGATTCAGAAGTACATCTATGACCTGGTCGGCAAGGGCCTGTTCACCGGCTACGTGGACTGGCAGAAGGGCGTCCTGATGGCGCAGCAAGCCTCGGAATTGCAGGGGCGCAACACCTGCCCGAACTGCGGCGGCGCGCTGGAACTGGCCGGCAAGGGACTGGTCAAGTGTCCCTACTGCGGCGCGGAAATCTTCCTATCTCCGACTGGGCGGTCGTAATATTGTAGGCAGGCACGCCACGACAGGAGCAGCGCGCCAGTCAGGACAACAACCTGTAACCTGTCAACTTGCGAACCTGCAAGAGTCACGAGCGAAGGAGGCATGATGAGCGGTTGGTCGAGGCCGCAAGGCAGTTCTCAGTCAGGCGGCATAGATTTGCTCAAGATCATTCCGGGGTACTCGGGCTATCGCGCGAAAGAAGCGCGGCGTGACGAAGACAAGCGCGTGCGGACGGAGCTCGCGCGGCAGTATGAGACGATCGCACAGGAACTTGGCGCGCAGCAGGGCGAACTGGTCCGCGCGCAGCGTTTCGCCGAAATCGGCAGCGTCGAGCGCCTGGAACGCGCGCTGCGCCTCTTTATTGACCGCCTTCGCACAGCAACCTACGGCTATGGCGGTCTCTTCTCCGACAACCCGATTGACGAGCACGCGCTCGACCAGATTGGCGCCTACGACCGCGCGCTCGGCGACGGCATTGACCAGTTGCGCCAGCAGGTCGGCGCGCTCGGCGCGGCGGCGGACGGCACGGGCGACCTCGGCGAGGCGCTGAACGCCGTGCAGCACACAATTGACGACCTGAACCGGCGCTTCGATCTGCGCGGCCAGGCGATCGAAACCGGCCAGTCACAGGCGACGCGCGGCCCGGTAACGCCAGGCGCCGACCTGCATTTTGGCGACAACGTCAGCGTCGGCGGTCAGAGTTATGTCGTGCAGGGGCGGATGGAGTTCAATACCGGCGCCGCCGGCTGGCGGCAGTTCCAGTTGCGTGCTGGCGCCGGCATGAGCGACCAGTGGTTGCACACCTCGCTCGGCGCGCAGGGGCCAATGGCGCTGCTGCACCAGGTAAGTGACTTCCCCGGCCCCGAGCAGCAGGTCACGGTCGAAGGGGTCGCCTTTACACAAAGCGCCGCCGGCCCCGCGACCGCCGAAGTCATCACCGAACAGAGCAAGCAGTCGAACTTGCAGGTCAACTACCGGCGCTTCGACGGCCCCAACGGCGCAGTGCTCTACGCCTACGACTGGGGCACCGAGCGCCAGACCCTCGTCGGCCGCGCGCTCAACCCATCCGAAATCCAGGTATACTCACATTCGTAACGTGGATTGCGGATTGTGGATTGCGGATTCTGCCTCTCCTAGCCCAACGGCTTCTTGATCAGGCAGTGCCGCGACCAGCCCGAATCCGCAATCCGCAATCCACACTTGAAAGGGGGCTACCGTGGCGCTGCTTGACCTGATTGAGTTTCCCGATGCGTCGGGACAGGAGATGGTGCATCGCGTGCCGGAGTACGGGTCGGGCGAGTTCACGCTCGGCTCGCAACTGGTGGTGCGCGAGAGCCAGGCGGCGATCTTCTTCCGCGACGGCAAGGCGCTGGATGTTTTTGGCGCGGGGCGGCACACCCTGAGCACCAACAACATCCCGATTCTTTCGTCTATCTTCGGCATCCCGTTCGGCGGCAAGAGTCCGTTCCGCGCCGAGGTCTACTTCGTCAGCCTGCGCGAATTCATTGACATGAAGTGGGGCACGCCCCAGCCGATCCTCTTCCGCGACACCGACCTGGGGATGGTGCGGCTGCGCGCGTTCGGCACCTACTCGATGCAGATCGCCGACCCGCAACTCTTCGTCAACAAGATGGTCGGCCAGCAAGGCACCTACGACACCGGGCAGATTCAGGACTACTTGCGGAACTCGATCGTCCAGCAACTGACCACGATTCTCGGGCAGTTGATGAAGAGCATCCTCGACCTGCCCGCGCAGTACAACAACATCGCCGCCGCCACGCGCGCCGCCGTGATGGCCGACTACAGCGCGCTCGGCCTGCAATTGCGCGGCTTCCAGGTCGCGGCGATCACGCCGCCGGAAGAGGTGCAGAAGTTCATTGACCAGCGGTCCTCGATGGGCGCGCTCGGCGACATGAACCGCTACACCCAGTTCCAGACCGCCCAGGCGATTCGCGACGCCGCCAACAACCCCGGTACCGGCGAGGGTCAGGGCGCCGGCATCGGCGCGGGCCTCGGTCTTGGCATCGGCATGGGCATGGCCCAGCAGATGCAGCAGGCGATGCAGGGCGGCCAGCAGGGCTACCAGCAGCAGCCACCACAGGGCTATCAGCAGCAACCGCCGCAAGGCTACCAGCAACCGCAGGGCGCACCACCACAGAGCCAGGGCTATGCGCCACCGCAGGGAGCGCCGCAGGACCAGGCGCCCGCGCAGGGACAGGGCGCGGCCGGCGGGAAGTTCTGCACCGAATGCGGCACGCGCAACCAGCCCGGCGCGAAGTTTTGCTCGAATTGCGGCCACCCGATGGGTGGCTAACGAAGGGTCGCAGGTCCACAGGTCTACAGGTCGCAGGTCGCTTGACATCGGCGCTGTGCCCAACAGCCAGCACAGTGCTACTCACGAGAGACCTGCGACCATACCTATGGTATCGTGACTACACAGCAAACGATTGATGGCTTTGGCGCCTGACCACCCGTATAGGAGCGCGTCATGTCCATGGGAATGAGTGTGGGCACGCCGGAAGGCGCAACGTCCTTTACCTGCAACAATTGCGGCGCGACCACCAGTTTCGTCGCGGCCGGCACGAGCATTGTTTGTCCTTTTTGCGGCTCGCAATATGTCATCTCGAAGCCCGACGATCCCAACCGGCCCCAGCCAGAAGCCCTGGTACCATTCAATGTTCCCGATACGCAGGTGCGGCAGACGTACCACAACTGGTTGGGGCAGGGCTTCTTCCGCCCGCGCGACCTGACCATGCTGGCGACCAACCACCAGATGCGCGCGGTCTACCTGCCTTTCTGGGAATGTCATGGCTACGCGACGAGCGATTGGACCGCGACGGCGGGCTATAACTCCGATGTCGAAGAACAGTATCAGGAGACCGAAGACGGCCAAACCGTGACCAAGACGCGCACGGTTACGCACACCGACTGGCGGCCCGCCAGCGGCCACCACGAGGACAACTACCCACGCGAACTCGTCTCCGCCTCGCGCGGCCTGCCGCAGGACTGGATCGTCAAGCTGGGCGATTTCGACTTCGGCCAGTTGCAGGCGTACAATCCGCAATTCCTGGTCGGGCGCGAGGCCGAAGAACCAGCGACGGACAAGGTCGCGGCGCTCCAGGTCGCCCAGCAGCAGATAATGCAGCAGGAGCAGCAAGCCTGCTCGAATCTCGTGCCGGGCGACACCCAGCGCGACCTGCGCGTGCAGACGCTGGTGTCCAATCTCGACGGGCGGCTGCTGTATCTGCCGATCTGGCTCGCATCCTTCCAGTATAAAGACAAGGTGTATCGCTGCGTCGTCAACGGCCAGACGGGGAAGATCGGCGGCGAAGCGCCGGTCAGCAAAGCGAAGGTCTGGCTGGTCATCGCCGCCGTCATTATTGTCATCGTCCTGATCGTCGTCCTCATCAAGGTGCTCAGTCGCTAGAG
>DASUBC010000528.1:0-6839 GCA_035763465.1 Thermomicrobiales bacterium | reverse complement strand
GGGGGGCGGGCGCGCCGGAACTTTGCGCCCGCGCGTAGGTCGCGCGGACGACGACTGCTACTGGCGTGGTACTGCCGTGCCCCCCTCACGATGCCCACTTGTCGGCTAGCGCTTGGTCCAGTCAGCCGTGTCCCACAGGTTTGAGTCCCACGGCGAGTTCTGCGACCACTTCAGCGTTTTCCCGACCGCGACCGCGCCAGTGCGCGCGACGATCGGAATCTCGACCACGTCGCTGACCGAGAGGTCGTTCATCTGGATGAAGAGCTGGCTGCGCTTGTCGGGGTCAAGTTCCACGAGCGCCTTGTCGTAGAAGTCGTCCATCGCCTTATTCTGGTAGCGAGTGATGTTCGTGCCGCCCCAGTTGTTGGCTTTCTGGCAGACCTGGGAACTGATGTAGCGCCGCAGATAGTTCTGCGAGTCGGGCAGGTCGGGGCCGTTCGTGTACATTTCCAGGTCGGTGTAGAAGTGCGGGTAGTTGTCGGTCTGGCCCGCGCCGGTGGAGAAGAAAACCGTCTGGTCAACGGATTTCAGCTCCATCTTGATACCCGCCTTCTCGAAGGCGTCCTTGATGAGCTGCTGCTCCTTCTGGCGTAGCGTGTTGACGCTGGTCTGGAAGAGCACGCTCATCTTCACGTCGCCCTTGGCGCGGAAGCCATCGCTGCCCTTCTTGTAGCCCGCTTCTTCCAGCAGCTGGTTCGCCTTGTCAATGTTGAACTCGTACTTGGTATTCTTCGAGTAGACCGACTGCGGCGCATTGAGGTTGTTCGGCGTCGCCACCCCGGTCTTCCCGTAGAGCGTCTTGGCGATCGTGTCGCGGTCCACCAGCAGATTGTACGCCTGGCGCACCTTCGGATCGGCCTGGAAGGGATGCGGCGCTTTGATCGAGGAGCGTTCTCCGTCCACTTCCTTGTTCGGATCGGTGAAGTTGATCATCACGCGCTCGGCGCTGGCGCCGGGGTAGACGACCAGCTCGCCCTTTTGTCCTTGCTGCGCCAGCTGGTCGAGGATAGACGCCTCGACCTGTAAGTTCCAGGCGAAGTCGTACTCACCCGTCAGCATCACCGCGCGAGCCGCCGAGACCGCGTCGCCGCCGCCCTTGAGCTGAATCTGATCGTAGGAGGGCTTACCGGGGTCGCGATAGTTCTCGTTGATCACGTAGGCGATCGTATCGCCCGGCTTGAAGTCGGTCACCTTGTATGGTCCGGTGCCGGTCGGCTTGAGGTTCGCGGGCGCGTCCTTCGCCTTTGTGCCTTTGTAGTCCTGGAAGATGTGCTTCGGCAGGATGCAGCCATTGGTCGAGGTGAAGATGGTATACCAGCCCGGCGTGACGTCCGAGAAGGTGATCTTGACGGTGTAGTCGTCGGTCTTCTCCACTTTGGCTACCGGCTGGAAGATACCGAGGGTCACGGCGCCGGTCTCTTTATCGGTCGCGTACTCCCAGGTAAAGACGACATCGTCGGCGGTGAAGGGCTGGCCGTCGCTCCACTTCACGCCTTGCTTCAATTTCCAGGTCACGCTCTTGCCGTCCGCCGCCACGCCGCCATTCGCGGTCGAGGGCAATTCGGCGGCGAGCACCGGGATCAGTTTCTCGCTCTGGTCGAACGTCGCCAGCGGCTCATAGACCGGCCGGCTGCCATCGAAGTCCTTCGTGCCGGTGCCCAGGTGCGGGTTCAGGATGGAGGGGGCTTGCCACCACAACACCTTGACCGTGCCCGCGCCACCACGCTTGCCAGCAGCGGCGGCCGTGGTTGACGCGGCGCTGTTCGATGAGATAGCCGCGGTCGAGGCCGCGCTACTGCTTGCGGCCGAAGTCGCCGCACTGCTCGCCGCCGAGGTTGCGGCGCTGCTGCTGGCCGCCGACGTCGTTGCGCCGCCGCCCGTACTGGGCGCGGTGGTCGGCTTAGCCGCTGTCGTCGCGGTCGGCGCCGGGACGGTCGCGGTCGCCGATGCGCCGCAGGCCGCCAGCAGCGCACCGAGGCTGCCGGTCGTCAGGCCCAGCGCGACACCGCGCAATAAGACCTGCCGCCGGGTCAGCCGTCCGGCCCGTGCCTCAGCAAGCAGTTCATCAAACGTGGATCGCGGTGTGCTGACCATGAGTGCTGTTCCTCCTCTGCACTTCCGGTATCCCGACCGACAGGGAATCACCCAACCACCCGGATAACCCGCTACCAGGAGACGAACGCCCAGCCAGCGAGACGCTGAACTGGTGTCTCGCCAGGCGGTTTGTTGCAGCTTCGCCAACAGAAGTGACGACAGATCAGCATTGAAATGTCGTAGCCCGTCGCAGTATACGGGGCGTGAACCGGCACGACAACTGGTAGACGCCACCTGGAGGAAGAATGTTCCATCGGGCAACGATACGGACGGTGTAGAGAGTAGGAAGTAGGGAGTAGAGAGCCACTCGCTAAAGGCAGTGCGTCAGACAGCAGGCACGGTGCCAGCGATGAGGAACTCTCTACTCCCTACTCTCTACTCGCTTATGGCAGCGCGACGATCGTCTCGCCATTCCAGCGATACCGGTAAGTCGGGCCGGTGCCGGAACTGGCGGGCACCAGAATATCGTCGAAGACGACGCGCACCGGCACGCCGGGATAGGCCAGCCGCACCGCCGCGCCATAGCCGAGGACGTAATAGATATGGTCAGCAGGCGCGACAAACTCGATTGTCGCGCCGGGCGGCAACTGGGGATGGTCCGCGCGCAATGTCGCGAGCGCCCGCCGGCCCTCTGCCTCCTGCACCATCGTCGGATTGTGGCCGAGTTCGTAGACGACGCCCACGACGTTACAGAGCACCAGCAGCACGGCGCCGGTCAGCGCCAGCACCAGGCGCGTGTTCCGCCGCAGGCCACGCAGCATGATTTCAGCCAGCCGCGCCAGCACTAACGCCGCGCCCAGGCCCGGCAGGTAGAGATAATAGTGAAACATGTGCTCGGGCAGAAAGACGACCGGGGCGAGAAAGAGCGCGAACCAGCCGAGACCAAAGAGCAGCACCCGGTCGCGCCGCCTACCGGCGTACGCCAGCAGCGCCACCACGCCAAGCGCCGCGCCGGCCAGCGCGAGCGGTGGATAGTCGTCGGCCAGGCGCGGCAGATCGCCGACCCAGAGGATGTACGTCAGGCCCGTGCGGACGGCGTCCAGGCCGAAGACCAGGTGATAGGGGCCGCTGGCATGACTGCCGGAGACGCGCAGCACGAACCAGGCATACAGCGCCAGCGGCGCCTGCAACAGCAATGCGGCCGGCGCCACGCGCAGCGGCCCGCGCCGGGGCCAGCCCGCCGCTGGCTGGAAGAGCGCCTGGTACAGCAGCAGCGCGGGCGGCAGCGCGACGGCGACCTGCTTCGTCAGCAGCGCCAGCACGACACACAGGCAGGTCAGCAGCCACCAGAGCGGCCGGCGGCGCGTGCCCGGCGTCCAGTAGACCAGCCAGCAGGCGAGCGCGGCGAGACAGCAGAGCGCGGGCGTGATTTCGCCGGCCAGCGCAACCCACGAGAGCACCAGGAAATACCCGGAGTGAATGGCGAAGAAGAGTGTCGCGAGCGCTACCGCGATGACATCGGCCACGAAGCGTCGCGCCAGCCACCAGACCAGCAGCACGGTCAGCAGGTGCAGCGCCAGGTTCGCCAGGTGATAGGGCAGCGGCGCGTAGGGCAGCAGGCGGTCCGCCAGCCAGAAGTAGCCATACTGGCCGAGCGGCCGGTAGTGGACGCCGGGTTGCGGCACGAAGTGCGCCGGGATACCGACCGCCAGCGGCGCACGGCCAGCCTCGATCAGCGCGAAATCGTCCATCGCGAAGCCGTAGCGCAGGCACGGCCAGAAGACGGCGACGGCCAGCAGGAGCGTGCCGGCCAGGGCGGAGAGTCGGGCAGTTGGTTCAGGCCAGTACGCTACCCGACTGTTAGCACATCGCTCATCCGAGTCCACAGCCCGACTGCCCGACTGCCCGACTGCCCGACTCCGCATCACCTGTTGCGCTTACGAGAGTTGCACGCTGGTAATCGTCGCGACCTCGCCACGCACCTTCACCGTCGCGCGCTGCTGCGCCTTCAGGCGCGGGCGGGCGGCCAGCGCGCCTTCGAGCGCGACCGTGTCCGACGTCAGCAGCACGGCGCGCGCGCCGTCCGGCACGGCCAGTCGCTCCAGCTCGTCCAGTAGGCGGTCATACAAATCACGGTTCGTCTGGCGGTCGCCGAACTGCTTACCGAAGGGCAGGTTTGCCAGAACCAGCGACACGGAACCGGCGGGCAGACCCGTCCGCGCGCCATCACCCCGCATCAGGTGGACGCGGCGTAACTGCGCGAGGTTCTGCCGAGCAGCGACAAGCGCATCGGCG
Organism: Thermomicrobiales bacterium; assembly: GCA_035763465.1. Taxonomy (GTDB): domain Bacteria; phylum Chloroflexota; class Chloroflexia; order Thermomicrobiales; family CADCWN01; genus DASUBC01. The sequence continues at coordinate 2,510 of DASUBC010000528.1, read as the reverse complement.
TCGCGGTCAACGCCAATCAGCGCGGCCTCTGGCGCGTAGGCGTGCGCCTCGGCCAGCAACGTGCCGGTGCCGCAGACCGGGTCCAGGATGGTATCGGTGGGACGCGGCTCGCCGAGGAAGGCCAGCGCCGCCGCGATTGTGGGCGGCAGCGCACCCTGGCGCTCGGCCACTCGCCGGTCGCGCAAGTCCGCATCGGCGGCGGTGAAGCGTGAAAGGCCGAAGTAGTACGCCTCCTCGACGCAGAACATCCACAGCACGTTCTCTTCGGCCGGGTCATCGGTCAGCGCGACATGGCGGCGCTGGAGTTCGTGGGTCAGCCAGAACTTTGTTTCCTGACGTGGGAAATGCGCGCCATCGGCGGTGACGGCGAGGCGGTAGGGCCGCGACCGCGCGAGGAGCACGCCGGCCAACCGGTCAAGTTGCGACTGGGTGATCTTGTATCGCCCGAAGAGCGGGCAGACATGCAGCTCCTCGGGAATCCGCAGCAACCCACCCGGCAGTTGTTCGGCGACGTGGCCGAGGAAGATCAGGTCGTGGTTGCGCTGGCGCAGAATTGTCGCGCCGGCAGTGCGGGGTATGACCTTGCGGAAGCGGAGTTCCGCCAGGGCCACTCGCGCCAGGCCGGGCGCGCAACGGACGAGCCAGGGCTTGCGCTCGGTCTGGCGCTGGTCGGGGCGAGTGGAAGGACGGCGCGAGCCGGTGCGGGTGGTCATTCGTCGTCCCGGCCGCGAAAGGAGAAGCGGATCGGTGTGCCGGCAAAGCCGAATTCCTGGCGCAGCCGGTTTTCTAGATACCGGCGATAGCCGAAGTGAATCAGCTTTGGATCGTTGACAAAGAAGACGAAGGTTGGCGGCGACGTGCGCGGCTGTGTGGCGTAGTAAAACTTCAACCGGCGTCCCCGGTGCTCGAAGGGTGGATGCGCGGTTATCGCCGACTGGATCGCCTTGTTCAGCGCGCCAGTCGTGACACGTCGCTCGCGTTCGGCCAGCACTTGCAGGACCGTCTCCGGCACCTGCGCTACGCGCTGACTGGTCAACGCCGAAATGAAGACGACGGGCGCGTAGGCCATGAAGTCGAGTTTCTCGGCGGCTTCCTCGCGCCATTCCGCCATCGTGTCCGTATCTTTTTCGATCGCATCCCACTTATTGACCGCGACGACCAGCCCCTTCGCTTCCTCCTGCACATACCCGGCGATATGCAAATCCTGCGCGGTGAATCCCTCGGTCGCGTCAATCAGTAGCACGGCGACATCGCTGCGGCTGATCGCCTTCATCGAGCGAATGACGCTGTATTGCTCGATCTCCGCGTGCTCGACGCGCCCCCGCCGCCGGATGCCGGCGGTGTCAATGAGTACCAGGCGCTGGCCTTCCCAGGTGAACGCGGTGTCGAGCGTATCGCGCGTGGTGCCCGGCACCGCCGTGACGATCGCGCGCGGCTGACCGAGCAGCGCGTTGAGCAGCGACGACTTGCCCACATTCGGGCGGCCGACGATCGCGACCTTGGGCGCGTCGTCCTCATCTTCGTCATCGTCACCCGGCGGCAGCGCCTCGACGATTCGGTCGAGCAGGTCGCCGACACCCGTGCCGTGATAGGCGGAAATCGCCACCGGCTCACCCAGGCTCAGGGCGTAGAACTCCACCGCGTTATCGCGCCGCGCCAGGCTGTCGGCCTTATTGACCGCCACGACCACCGGCTTCCCACTCCGGCGCAGAATATCGGCGACATCCTCGTCCGACGCCAGCACGCTATCGCGGCTATCCACCATGAAGACGATGACATCGGCTTCGGCGATCGCCAGTCGCGCCTGATCGCGCGTGCCGCGCACGATCGTGGCAATGTCGGACTTCTTGATCTCTTCCTCCGACTGCAAGCCGCCGGTATCAATGAGATCGAAGGTACGGCCGCCCCAGTCCGTCACCCCGTAGGTGCGGTCGCGCGTCGTGCCCGGCACGTCCGACGTAATCGCCCGGCGTTCACCGATCAGGCGATTGAAGAGTGTTGATTTTCCCACGTTCGGCCGCCCCACCAGGGCGACCAATGGCCTCGCCACGGCGATCCTCCCTCTCTGTTAGCCAGAAGTATAGAGGGGCGCGCTATGCCACGACAAAGTCGGGCCGTCGGGCAGTGAGTTTCGGTCAGCACGGTGACTGGCAGCTGTCTCAGTGCCGATCCAGCGCACTGCCCGTCTACCCGATGCGAAGTAGGAGTTCACGGTTCAGGGAGTGCTGGTAGAATTAGCGCATGATGGACTTGTATCGGGCCGATCGGGATGCGCTCATCCAGTTGGTGCTGGCGCAGCGGGAGCAGTTGGCCGCGCAGGCGGGCTTCGTGGCGGGGGGTACCCACGCAGTGGGTCTCGCCCCCAGCCCGGGGCTTCAGCCCCAGGGCTACCTCCCTGGCATCAAGCTCGCCTATCAACACCGCGCTGACCAAAACCCACTGCCCGACTGCCCGCCTTTGTCGCGACATACCGCGCCCCTCTATACTTCTGGCTAACAGAGAGGGAGGAT
>DASUBC010000527.1:0-5957 GCA_035763465.1 Thermomicrobiales bacterium | reverse complement strand
CGGCGCAACCTTTCTCGCGCTCGGCACGATTGAGTGGCGGCCGGCCGCCAGCGCCTTCCTGATGCAACGGCAGGGCGCGATTCTCGCCTGCTTCATCGCCCTGCTGCTGGCTTTCGGCAGCTTCGCCCTGTTGAATGCCGCCGGGCAGGCAAGCGCGAATACCACAGGCGCCGCCGGGTATGGCGCTGGTGATTACGGGGAATACGGGCCAGCTGGCAATTCCACTGCCATGCCCGGCATGGCAGGTATGAGCGCCACGCCGCAACCAGCCGGGCAGTTGAGCTTTCTGTCCGCGCCAGCAGTGTCGCACGGCTTCGCGGCGCTGACCTTGCTCCTGCTCGGCCTGGTGATTGTCCGCTACGCGCTGCGCTATCGCGCCAACCGCAGCCCGCTGGTCGCCGGCTTCCTCGCGACGAGCATCTTGCTGGCGCAGGCGCAGTGTTCGATGCTGGTCGCGCCGACCTGGCACGCGAGCTGGTGGGAATATCATCTGCTGATGCTGGCGGCCTTTGGCGCGGCGATCGTGAGTTTGCGCCGCGAGTATGCCCAGAGTGGCAGCTGGCATGGCATGGTCGAGGGCCTGTTGCTCCGCGACACGATCGCGCAGTTGCAGCGCGGCTATAACGACGTCATTGTCGCGCTGATCGCGGCGGTCGAGGCCAAAGACCCCTACACGCGCGGGCATACGCAGCGCGTTGCGGCCCTTTCGCTGCTGGTCGGTCAGGAACTCCGGCTACCGTCTGAGCGCCTGCGCGTCCTTTATCAGTCCGCGCTCCTGCACGACATCGGCAAGATCGGCGTGCCCGATGCAATCCTCAATAAGCCTGGCCGGCTCACCGACGAGGAATTCGCCATCATCCGCGAACACCCGGCGCGCGGTCACGCGATTATTCAAGGCGTGCGTTCGTTGCACGATGAAATTGGCGGCGTGCGCCATCATCACGAGCGGCTCGACGGCTCGGGCTACCCCGATGGCCTGGTAGGTGACGCGATCCCGCTCGACGCGCGGATCATCGCCGTTGCCGACGTCTTCGACGCGCTCACGTCGTCGCGTTCCTACCGGGCCGCCTGGTCGCGCGAGCAGGCGCTGGCGACCATTGACGCCGATGCCGGCGCCACCCTCGACGCCTGCTGCGTCGCCGCGCTGCATAGTGTGCTGGCGGGCGAGTCGTCGGTCGTCAGTCGCCAGTCGTCAGAGTTGCTGGCTTCGCTCACTGGCGACTGACGATCGGCGACTGACGACTATCCGGTACTCGTAGCCCTGCTCAACGAGAAAACGCTGGCGGCGGGCGGCGTGGTCGCTCTCTACGGTGCCGGCCGCGACGACGGCGTAGAAGTGAGCGGGCTTGCCGTCGGGCTTGGGACGCAGAACGCGGCCCAGGCGCTGCGCTTCCTCCTGCCGCGAGCCGAAGTTGCCCGACACCTCGATGGCGACACGCGCGTTCGGCAGATCGAGCGCCGCGTTGCCAACCCGCGAGAGCACCAGCACTGGTTCAGCGCCGGCGCGAAAGCGGTCGAACACGCGCTCGCGCTCGGCGCGCGGCGTCGTGCCGGCGATCAGCGGCGCTGCCAGCCGCGCGGCGAGGTCGCGCAGCTGGTCGAGATATTGTCCGATGATCAGCACGCCCGTGCCGCGATGCCGGCGTACGAGCGTGCGGATCACCGGCCACTTCTCCGCCGCCGTCGCCGCCGCGCGGTGCGATAGGGTGGCCGCACCGGCCTCCTCGCGCAGTGGCACACGCACTTCAACACACATCACCGGCGCGATCCACCCTTCATGCGCCAGGCGGCGCCAGGGCGCGGCATAGAGCACGGGGCCAATCAGGGCGGCGAGGTCGGCTTCGCGCCCGTCCTCGCGCACCGGCGTCGCGGTCAGCCCCAGGCGGCGGCGCGCCTGCACCCCGGCGGTCAGGCGGAAGACATCGGCGGGCAGCAGATGGGCTTCATCGAAGATGATCAGGCCCCAGGCGTGCGCGGCGGCCAGGTCCAGGTGCGGATGGGTCTCGCCACGCCGGGCCGTGAGTTGCTGGTATGTCGTCACCGTCACCGGCGGGACGTGACGCCTGCGCGCGTCGTATGCGCCCACCGCCCCCGCCGGCAGATCGGTGAAGCGCCGGAAGGCGTCCACCCACTGCCGCGCGGAGGAGCTGCTGGGACAGAGCACGAGCGCGCGGCAGCCCAGCGCGACGGTCGCGCCAACACCAACCAGCGTCTTACCTGCGCCGCACGGCAGCAGCACCAGCCCACTCCCACCCTGTCGCGCGCCAGCGCGAGCGAACGCTGCAATCGCCGCGCGCTGATAGGGCCGCAACGCCACATCGGCGCGCCAGCCCAGCGCCAGCGCGTCACCCGGCAGCCAGCCCGCTTCGTCGCTGACCGGCCAGCCGAGCCGCGCCAGGCGGGCTTTCAGCGTGCCTCGTTCAGCCTCCGCCACCGGCAGCCGGTCCGCTGCCGGCGTGGGTAGGTCAAGTTGTGCTGCCAGAGCGGACAGCAACGCTGGCTCGGCGGCCCGTAGCCAGAGCGCCCCCTCCTCGCGGACGAGGCGCACTTGCCCGTAGCGCGCCATCGTCTCGCGCACGCGCCGTTCGACCGCCGGCGGCACGGACGCACTGGACGCCCGCTGGAGAAAATCGAGGACGCGCTGGGCGGTCACACCGGTCGCGGCGGCTTGCCAAAGCGCCGGCGCGGTGAGCTCGTAGTGGTGAAACACGCCGGGGCACTTCACCAGTTCAGCGCAGCGGCGCAGGCCATCGGCCACGCTCCGCGCGCCGCGCGCCTCAGCCGCCAGGATCAGGCTGCCGTCCTGCTGGACAATCAGCGGCATGGCGGGCATAGTAGTTATGTCACGTTGTTTCGTCGCCATCATCCACCATATTCGGCGTTCGTACGCAGTGTACCACGCGCCGGGATTCGGGCAAATCTGCTGCTATTCTGCTATAATTGGACTGATTGAACAGGTGTGCGGATGCAGATAGGCATCCGTGCGGCCACGCGCGTGTCGCGCGGCCACGGAAGCACTGCGCGAGAGGATCAGGAACGCCGATGGAGATTGGAACAGTCCGGCTGGTCAATATCGAAACCGAGATGCGAAGTTCGTATCTCGACTATTCGATGAGCGTCATCGTGCAGCGGGCCTTGCCCGATGTACGCGACGGCATGAAGCCGGTCCAGCGGCGCATCCTCTACTCGATGCACGAGATGGGTCTGCGCCGCAGCGGGCGGCACCGCAAGAGCGCCGGTATCGTCGGCGAGGTGATGAAGAACTACCACCCACACGGCGACAGCGCGATCTATGACGCGCTTGCGCGGCTGGCACAACCCTGGACAGTGCGCTATCCCCTGGTGGACGGCCAGGGCAACTTCGGTTCGGTGGACGGCGATCCGCCGGCGGCGATGCGCTACACCGAGGCGCGCATGGCCGAAATCACCGAAGAACTGCTGCGCGATATTGACAAGAATACCGTGGACTACGGGCCGAACTACGACGACAGTATGCGCGAGCCACTGGTGCTGCCCGCCCGGCTGCCAGCGCTGTTGTTGAATGGCGCGGCCGGTATCGCGGTGGGGATGGCGACCAACATTCCGCCCCATAATCTCACCGAACTCTGCAACGCCATCACGTTCGTGATCGGGAACCCCGACGCGACCGTTGACCAGTTGATGGAGATCATCACCGGGCCGGACTTCCCGACCGGCGGGATCATTCTGGGCCGCGAGGGGATCAAGCAAGCCTATGCCACGGGCAAGGGCCGCGTGATCATGCGCGCCAAAGCCTTTATCGAAGAGGCCGCGCGCGGCAACCGCTTCCAGATCGTCGTCAACGAACTGCCCTTCCAGGTGAATAAAGCGGCGCTGATCGAGAAGATCGCCGGGCAGGTGAAGGACGGCGTCATTGACGGCATCAGCGACCTGCGCGACGAATCCGACCGCAACGGGATGCGGATCGTCATCGAACTGAAGCGCGAGGCGCAGCCGCGCAAGGTGCTGAACAATCTCTTCAAGCACACGGCCATGCAGAGCACCTTCGGCGTCAACATGCTGGCGCTGGTGGACGGCAAGCAGCCGCGCGTGCTGACCTTGAAGCGCTCCATTCAGCTCTTCATTGAGCATCGCCAGGAAGTCATCCGCCGCCGCTCGGTCTTTGAACTGGAGAAGGCCCGCCAGCGCCTGCACATCCTCGAAGGATTGCGGATCGCGCTCGACCACATTGACGAAGTCATCGCGACGATCCGCAACTCGCGCACGACCGAGTCGGCGCGCACGAACCTGATGAAGACCTTCCAGCTGTCGGAGGCCCAGGCGAACGCGATCCTCGACATCCGGCTCGCCCGGCTGGCGCAACTGGAGCGCCGCAAGATAGACGACGAGTACAAGGAAGTCAAGAAGCAGATCGCCGCACTGGAAGCGCTGCTCGCCTCGCCGGAGAAGGTGCTGGCGGTGATCAAGGACGACCTGGCGCAGTTGAAGGAGAAGTACGGCGACGAGCGCCGCACCGTCATCCGCGACGGCGACGGTGAACTCTCCGACGAAGACCTGATCCCCGAGGTCAACGTGCTACTGACGCTGACGAACCGGGGCTACGTCAAGCGCCTGCCGGACGATACCTACCGCACGCAGCATCGCGGCGGGCGGGGCGTCAGCGGCCTGACGATGCGCGAAGAGGATGATGTGCAGCACATCCTCACCTGCAACACGATGGATAGTTTGCTCTTCTTCACCAACCAGGGGCGCTGTTACAGCCTGAAGGCGCACGAAGTCCCCGAGGCGAGCCGCACAGCGAAGGGCACGGCGATCATTAACCTGCTGTCACTCCAGCCGGACGAATTCGTGACGACGCCGATGGCGGTGAAGGATTTCAGTGGGGCGCGTTATCTGGTGCTGGCGACGCGGCACGGGAAGATCAAGCGGACTCCCCTCAGCCAGTTTGCCCAGGTGCGCTCGAACGGCCTGATCGCGCTCGGCATCGAAGACGGCGACGAGCTGGCCTGGGTCCGGATGAGCAAGGGCAACCAGGACATCATCGTGGTCACGGCGCAGGGCAAGTCCATCCGCTTCAGCGAGACCGATGTGCGCTCGATGGGCCGCCAGGCCGCTGGCGTCGCGGCGATTCGGCTGGCGGCGAAGGACATCGTCGTCGGCATGGACGTGGTCGAGGCGGGGCACGACCTCGTCTTCGTCTCGGCCAACGGCTTCGGCAAGCGCACCGCGATTGAGGAGTATCCCCGGCAGGGTCGCGGCGGCAGCGGCGTGATCGCCATGCGCGTCACCGACAAGACCGGGCCGCTGGTCGGCGCGCGAATGGTGCGCGGCGAGGACAACCTGATGATGATCACTTCCAAGGGGATCGTCATCCGCATCCAGGGCGAGCAGATTTCCCGTATCGGCCGCGCGACGCAGGGCGTCACCCTGATGCGCGTCAACAAGAACGAGCGCGTCGTCTCGATGGCGCTCGTTGACAGCACGCAGAACGGCGACAGCAACGGGCACGGCGCGGTGCTGGACGATCTCGCGGTCGTCGCGCAGTCATAGCCCCACCAGTACACGACTGAAACACGAGGCCGGCGATCGCCTGATCGCCGGCCTCGTGTCATCTCTCCCACTTTGCGCTCCAGGCATCCAAAAACCCCTTACTGAATCAGCAAGTGTTGTGTGCTGGCGCATACTGGCACCGCGTTTGCGGGATGAGTGCTAGACCCTGCCAGCAGCAGGGCACTGGCTGGTGATACAAACCTGATTGAACAGCGCCATCAGCCACTGTAGCACAAGGAGAAGCGTTCATGCCCCAGCAGAAACGAGACCTGCGCGATTGCCTGACAGCGTACGACTGCCGCGACCAGTTGCCGGAACTGAGCAACTGGATGACTGAGGACAGGCTCAAAGAACTGACGCTCTGGAAAGGGTCGCGCTTCGAGGCCGGCGAGGAATACTTCGACCTGCACAACCCTGAGCGTGGCCCG
>DASUBC010000526.1:0-4672 GCA_035763465.1 Thermomicrobiales bacterium | reverse complement strand
CAGCGCCAGATGTACCCGGCGGTGTGCAGCAACTGTGGCAAGGAGACGATGGTCCCCTTCCAGCCGCGCGGCGACAAGCCGGTCTACTGCTCGGATTGCTTCGCCGAGCGGCGCCAGACCAGCAGCTACGGCAGCGGCGGCTACGGCCGCGACCGCTACTAGCGCGCGGTTGACAGGTTGCAGGTTGACAGGGTCCAGGTTCTTGCAGACATACGCAGGCGGTGGTCCGCGAAAACTTGCAACCTGTTAACCTGCAACCTGCTACCCGCCTGGTAGCGGTTCAGCGAAGAGAGCGAGCGGGCGAGGGGAGCGCCCAGCTGAACGCGGAAGTCGGAACGCGGGACGCGGAATTAACTCACATCAGCGCGGCGCTAACTGACTGGCGCAGTGCTGGTTGAGCCTTAATTCCGCGTTCCGTGTTCGGCTTCCGCGTTCGTGTGCTCCTCCAAATGACCGATGGCGTGGATGAGTCGAATGGCTGACCAGCCGATCGGATGATTGGTCGGGTGTAGGCCATCCGTCTGGCTCATGTCCGCGTTCGGGCCGCCGCCTATACTGCAATTGTGGCGCACAATGCGATTGCCAGTACCGGGCAGCGCCAGCCCGCCCTGGCCCAGGAACAGTGAAGGACGCTATGGGCAGCCATGCCAATGACGACGAGCCAGGTAAGCCCACGCTGCCCACACCAGCCAGCCAGCACGATGAGACCGCGCCGGTGCCAGCGGCCACGCCGCCGGCCGAGGCGGACAACGCCTCGGATGACGATGAGGCGGCCACTGAAGCCAGGCGCCGCGCTGCGCTGTGCGAAGAGATTCGCGCCGGTTGGAAGCGTGCGCTGGGACACTGACCCAGCGCGGTCGCGCGCCAGAGTCGCGTTTCACCGCCATGGATCAGCCACTTTCTCTCATTCGCCTCATTCTCGCCTTCTTGATGTCGCGCGTGACCGTCTTGGTGTAGTGCCCTGTACGCCACTGGGTGCGCTGGCGGCCGGATGTGCTTGAAGCCATCACTGCCCATCTGTTACCATCCCTGCTGGCATTTCCAGCCCGCGTAGCTCAGGGGACAGAGCATCCGCCTTCTAAGCGGACGGTCACAGGTTCGAATCCTGTCGCGGGTACTTTTTGGCGCTATGTCTAGGGAAATGGCACCCCGCTAAGTTGGTAGGAACCCCTGCAACCGTCAGCCTTGTGGGAGGGCTGTCGGGGATATTGACGTAGCCGTAGCCCGCTACTTGCGGCATCACCGCGCCGACGGTAGCGACTTCAATGGTGGGCTGCCGCGCCGCTTTACCGCCCCTGGTCGTAGCCGGTCAGCTCGACATAGCCCGCGCCCGCGATTGGCGTGCCGTTCTGCGTGCCTGCGTAGCGTGTCTCGCCCTCCCAGTAAATGTTCGCGGTCGAGCGGCGCGTGTCGAGTTCCTGGTCGGGCAACACTGGCGTGCAGGTCAGCACAAGACCGTATTTCGGCAGGGTGATGCGCCAGCCGGAAGGATACGTGATGCCGGTGTGCGGGCTGGTCCAGTGATCCAGCACGTCTACCTGAATATCGGCCACGTCAATATTCTCTGCGTGGCCGTCGGGGTAGACGTAGGTGCCCAACGAGCCGACGATCTGCTCGTTCTCTCCGCGCAGCAGGTAGACCATGAAATCGCTGCCGTCGTTCAGTTGCGCGCTGAACCAGTTCCACCCGCCCGTGCTGACCGTCAGGAAATTGCCCCACTGGTGGTCGAACCAGGCTTCGCCCGTCACTTGCTTGGTCGCGCCGTGGTCAACCAGCGTGCCGGTAATGGTCATGCGCGTGCGCGAATAGTAGTAGGTGCCACCAGCTGGGCCATAATCAATGTAGCCGCCCTTGTGCAGCGCGGGCGGTTTGGTCGCGGTCAGATCGAGCGTGAGGGCATAGTCAGGTATCTGGCCCGCGATATGGTCCTGCCCGTTCAACCCACGCCAGGACCAATCGCCGATTTTGAGATCGAAGCCCGGTCCACTGCTCTGCATGGCGCCACCCTGCTGTGTGCGCTGGTCGTAGTGAAATGCGCCGCGCGCGTGGTCGGTGATGGCGAGGTGCGCGGCGTAGAGCGGCGCGAAGTCGCCGCGCTCCGACTGAAAAATCACCGACTCGAAGCCATACGCCGTCCCGTCCGCCGCCTTGAGGTGTCCCGTGAAATACCACCACTCCGTCAGGTCGTTGTGTGGCGCTTCGTCGCGCGGAAAGGTGATTGGCGGTGGTGCGCTCTGTGTTGGCAGTGGCGTCGGCACGGTAAACGGCCCCGGCCAGGCCACCATACCACTGTCGCTGGCTGCTGGCTGACCGCACGCAACGAGTAAGAGCAGAAGTACGAAGTACGAAGTACGAAGTACAGTGGCCCAGAATCGCCGCGCGCTCATCGCCTGGCTCCCTCGTGGTCGGAATCAGCGCGCTGGCGATCCGGCGCGACGCCATTCGCACCCACTGTCGCCGTACTTCGTACTTCGTACTTCGTACTTTCAACCGCTTCATTGACATTGGGCAGCACCCGGCGTAGCGGCGCGGGTAACCACCAGTTCCAGTCGCCGAGCAGGCGCATCGTCGCCGGCACGAGCAATGCGCGGATCACGGTGGCATCGAGCAGGACGGCGAGCGCCACGCCGAGGCCGAGCGCCTTCACCAGCACGACATCGGCGGTGACGAAGGAACCGGCGACGACGACGACAATCAGCGCGGCGCTCGTGATAATCCGGCCACTGCGCTCCAGGCCGGCGGCGACGCTGTAGGTGTTGTCGCCGGTTTCCTCCCACGACTCACGCATCCGCGAGAGCAGGAAGACTTCATAGTCCATGCTGACGCCGAAAAGCGTGCAGAACATGATGATCGGCAGGGACGATTCAACAAAGCCGAGCGGCGCGAAGCCGAGCAAGCTCGACAGATGCCCATCCTGAAAGACCCAGACGAGCGCGCCGTAGGAGGCGACGAGTGAGAGTGCGTTCATCAGGATCGCCTTGAGCGGTAGCACCGCCGAGCGCAGCAGCAACAGCAGGATGATGTAGGTCGCGATGACCACGCCGAGCAGCGCCAGCGGAAAATCATGATACATCTCGCTCACGACGTCCAGCACGCCGGCAGTCGTCCCCGTCACCTGATAGGTCAGGTTGCCGGGCGGCTGGGTGGCGCGCAGGTCGTGGACGACCGACTTCGCCGTGTCGGAGATCGGCCCCACCTTCAGCACGATACTCACCAGCGCGGTGTCGCCGCGCGCGAAGTGCTGCGCGAAGCCCGCGACGTAGGGGTCGAACGCCGCGTTTGGCTGGGCGTAGAGGAACTGGTACTGCGCCAGGCCAATACGCCGGTCAATCGTCGTGATCGAGTCAACGCGCTCCACGCGCGGGTCGGCAGCCAGCGTGTGCGTCAACTGGTAGAGCGCGGCGACATTCTCCGGCGCGAAGATCGAACTACCGTCGCGCGTCTGCACCGCCAGCACCACGGGGTCGAGTTCGCCCGCGCCGAACTTCGCTTTCAGCAGCTCGAAGCCCTGGCGCGAAGGCACACTCTTCGGCAGGATTGTCGCGTCGGGCGACGAGAGCTGCACATGGAGGAAGGGTGAGCCGAGCAGCAGCACGAACGCGAGCGCCGGCACGAAGAAGCGCCAGGGCCGCGCCATGACCGCAACCGCCAGCCGGTGCCAGGCGCCGTGGCCGGTCTCGCCCGCTACTGGCGTGCGGTAACGAATGAGCGTGAAGGCGTTGACGCGCGGACCGAGCAGACCGAGCAGCGCCGGCAACAGCGTCAGCGCCGCCAGCACAGAGAAGAAGACGACCAGCAGCCCGGCGATGCCGACCGAGCGCAGAAACATAAAGGGGAAGATAGTCAGCCCACCAAGGCCGATGAGCACCGTCAGACCAGAGAAGAAGATCGCCCGCCCCGCTGTCGCGACCGTCACCGCGACGGCGTCTGCCACCGGCCGCTGCGCCAGTTCCTCGCGAAAGCGCGAGGTGATAAAGAGCGCGTAATCTACCGCCAACCCCAGGCCCAGCATCGTTGCCAGGTTGAGTACGAAGATCGAAAGGTCGGTGGCGTGACCGAGCAGAAAGAGGCTGGCGAGAATCGCGATGACGCTGCACCCACCGATGACGATCGGCGTGATCGCCGAGGCAAGCGAGCCAAAGACCAGCACCAGCGCGATCAGCGCCAGCGGGAACGCGACAACTTCGCCGCGCCGCAGGTCGGACGAACTCGCCTTCTCGATGTCGGCGTAGAAGACCGGCCCACCGGCGACGATCGTCCGCATCTGGGGCGGCGTCGGCTGAATCTTGCCCTCGACTACCGGCAAGAGGCGCTGCGAGCCTTCGGGCGGCGTATTGAGCGTGATCACCGTGTAGGCAGTATGCCGGTCGGACGAAATCTGGCGTGGATTCAGCGCATAGGGAATAACCTCCGCGACTTCCGGCACTGCGGTCACATCGGCCACTGCCGCCTGCGCCGCCGCCAGAAAGCGCGGGTCGTCCACTGTCCACTGGTCCGAGGAGAAGATCACCGAGAGGCTGGTCGCCTTGAAGTCGAGGTTGCGCTGGAGCGTGGCGAGCGCCTTCGCCGACTCCATGTTCTCGCTGGAAAACCCGCCGACTTGCAAGACATGCTCGACGCGCGGCGCCAGCGGCAGGCTCACGAGCACCAGTAACAGCCAGAGGCCAACGAC
>DASUBC010000525.1:0-2002 GCA_035763465.1 Thermomicrobiales bacterium | reverse complement strand
GATGGATTTGAATCCGCTGGATTGCAATTATGACGAGTCAATCGTCTGCCCGGAACGGAATACCACCACTCGAACCGAACGCCGTGGTCGCGGTGGATGTGGTGCTTTTTACCGTCCGGTCGGGTGAGGCGATCGCCGATGCCTGGCAGGTGCTGCTGGTGCAGCGCGACGACGCGGCCTTCGCCGGCAAATGGTCGCTGCCCGGCGTGCTGGTGCGCGCCGACGAAACCTTCGACGCGGCGGCGCGGCGGGCGCTGCGCGGCAAGGCGGGTCTCGATGCCACCAGCTGGTATCTCGATCAGGTCGGCACCTTCGGCGCGCCGGACCGCGACACGCGCGGCCGGGTCGTCTCGGTCGCGCACGTCGCGCTGGAACGAAGCGACGAACTCATCCTGGCGCCGGGCGGCGAGGTCTTGCGCGCCGAGTGGCTGCCGGTGCGCCATGTACCCGCCGAAGCGCTCGCCTTCGACCACGCCGATATGCTGCGGGTGGCGATCAATCGGACCCAGGCGAAACTGCGCTATTCGTGGGTCGCGTTCCAATTGCTGCCGGAGACCTTCACTATCCCCGAGTTGCGCGCCGTCTACGCGGCGATTCTCGACCCGGCGCTGGGCCGGCTGAACACCAGCAATTTTAAGAAAGCCTTTGCCACGCTCTTCGCCTCGGGCGCGCTCATCGCCGTCGGCCAGCGGACGCGCGGGGGCCGGGTTGGCCGCCCGGCCGAACTTTACCGATTCCAGGGAGCACTGGTCGGCACCTGGGAACGCGAGTTGCCCTGGCACGAAGGAGGGTTACGCGATGTCTCCTGACCGTGGCGGCGACGCTGCCGCCCAGCGCCTGGATGAAGCAGGCGAAGTCGCCGAACTGATTGTCGTCGGGTCCGGTGTCGCGGGCTTATCGGCCGCGCTGGCGGCGGCCGAGGCCGGGGCGAGCGTCGCGCTGCTCACTGCCGGCGCGCTGCTGTCCGGTTCCAGCCCCTGGGCGCAAGGGGGGATCGCGGCGGCGCTCGGCGCCGACGACCGGCCCGAACTGCACGCCGAGGATACGTTGGCTGTCGGCGCTGGTCTCAACGACGCCGAAGCGGTCGGGGTGCTGACGCGCGGTGGGCGCGCGGTGGCGCGCGAGTTGCTCGCCACGGGCGTACCCTTCGATCGCGGGCCGGCGGGACCAGACCTTGGGCTTGAAGCGGGACATCACCGCCGCCGGATTTTGCACGCGGGCGGCGGCGCGACCGGCCGGGCCGTAACCGAGGCGCTACTGGCGCGCGTCGTCGAGCATCCCTGCGTGCGCGTCCATGCCCACACGCCCGCCGAGGCGCTGATCGTGGAGCAAGGGCGCGTCACCGGCGTGCGGAGCGGCGCGGTGACCTACCGTGGCCGCGCGGTGATTCTGGCGACCGGCGGCTATGCCGCGCTCTGGGCGCGCACCACCAATACGACCGATAGTCGAGGCGTCGGCCTGGCGCTGGCCTGGCGGGCCGGGGCGAGCCTGGCCGACCTTGAGTTCGTGCAGTTCCACCCGACCGCGCTCGTCCTGCCCGGCAAACCGGCCTTTCTGCTCACCGAAGCCCTGCGCGGCGAAGGCGGCCAGCTGGTGGACGGCGAGGAGCGGCCAATCGTTGACCCGCTGCTGCCACGCGATGTCGTAGCCCGCGCGGTCGCGCGGCGCCGGCGCGATCACGGACCGGTCTACCTGTCGTTGCGCGGCCAGGACGCGGCGTTCGTGCGCGAGCGTTTCCCGAATATCGCCGCGCGCTTGCGTGAGTGGGGTCTCGACCTGGCGCGCGACCTGCTGCCGGTCGCGCCCGCCGCGCACTACTGCATGGGCGGCATTCGCACCGACAGCGCCGGGCGGACCGATGTGCCGGGACTCTATGTCGCTGGCGAGGCCGCCTGCACCGGCGTGCAGGGCGCGAACCGGCTGGCGTCGAACTCGCTGCTGGAGTGCCTGGTCTTCGGGCAGCGCGCGGCGCAGACGGCGCTGGCCGACCTGCCGCGCAGCC
>DASUBC010000524.1:0-3796 GCA_035763465.1 Thermomicrobiales bacterium | reverse complement strand
CATAGCAGTAGCTGGCCGAGCCTGCGAACGGTCATTGCCTGCTCCTTTCGCCGGTACCATCGCGCCCCGACAATCGCGTCACCCTACGATGGCGCGTTCACACCGCGCCGTCAAGCAGAACAATGCACGAGCAGAAGTATTCGTATCGAGTTGCGTTGAGCATGGCGCCGTATCAGCCGGTGGTATGCAGCGTGCGTCACCAGATGCAGCGCGGTGGGCACGATCGAGAGATTGGAGGCAGTTGATGAGCGATACAGGCAAAGTCGAGAAGGATATGGCTGTCGTCGGGCCGGACGAGCGAGTGCTGGGGCCGGTGGAGCAGGTTCACGACGATGGTTTTGACGTGCAGGGACTGCACCTGCCGTTGCGCGATGTCGAACAGGTGGACGACGAGACGGTGCATATGCAGCCAACCGACCGCGTGAAGCTGGTCGAGCGCCGACTGGAAGTAGAGGCCGAACAGGGCGTCAACGCGCCGCCCGAATAACACCGTTCCTGATATTCTCGTCGTCCTCGCTGTTTGGGCCTGGTCTGGCAAGATGCGGTAAGATCACAAGGGCGTGCGTAGCGCAGGGGTATGTCTTGCCTCTGCGCTATTGCTCTGCCAGGCGTAGAGGCGTCCTACCCTGATCAGCGGTTACTATTGTTGTCGTAAGGAAGCATGATGCCCTCCCAATCACGGAATGAAGTACTGATCGTCCCAGGCGGCGATCGGCAGCCGGGTTTCACTATCGCCGCCTACAAGGGCGCGCTACCGCCCGCGTTGCAGGAACAATATGAACGCGTGGGCGCTGAGAGTTTCGGCAGCGACAGCCAGACGCCGGAGGAGCGCCAGGAAGAACATGATCGGTTCTGTAGCGAGCGCGACATCTTCGTGCAGCTGCTCGCGCTGGCCGGTGACACGGTCATCGGCGCGGCGAGCGTCTTCCAGCGCACGATCATGCTGCATTACCAGCCGGTGCGGCTCGGCGGCCTGGGCGGCGTCTGCACGGCGACCGCGTGGCGCAGGCTCGGCGTCGCCGCCGCGCTGGTGCAGCGAGCGATGGCGGAATTGCGCGCCGCCGGCTGCGATCTCGCGTATCTCTGCACCGATGTCGAGAGCGAGTGGGCGCGGCGGCTCTATGGCCGCGCCGGTTTCGTCCCGATTGGCCGTCCCTACACCTTCCGGGGCAAGTCGGGCAAACGCTATACCGACCACGACGGCATGATCGCGCCACTCGCGTCACCGCAGCTCTTTCAGCAAGTGCTTGCCGATACCGCGCCATTGGACCTCGGGGCTGGCAACTGGTAAGCGCAAGTCGGGCAGTGGGTTCAGATCAGCACTGCGCCAGCCAGATGAGCGTAGTGCTGATGTGGTGGCCCTGGGGCTGAAGCCCCGGGCTAGAGGCGGCTACGCCGCCACGAAGTCCGCCTGCGCGGACTGGGGCTGGTCTACCTCTGTAGGTCTTCACCAGCCCCGGTCTGATAGCGAACCCAGTCCCCGTGAGGGGACTTCGTGGCCGCAGCCCGTAGCCCCGGATTTCAATCCGGGGCGCCATCGTCGGCACCGCGTCCACAGACAGCCACCGCGCTGACCCAAACCCACTGCCCGACTGCCCGTCTGCCCGACTCACAACCTAGCGTCCGCACAGGGCACTTGGTACCATTGTGCCCCATGAGGGATGACCGCGACACCGGCACAACCGAAACACTGCCCCGCGATCGCGCCGGCACGCCGGACACCAAGTCTGCCCATGTGCCTGCCACGCCAGTTGAGAGCACTGACGGCAAGGCAGTAACTGTTGTGCCAGCGGCCTCCCCCGCCTGGCGCGCTGTGCTTTTGCGGTACGGGCTGCCGCTGCTGGTCACGGCTGTGCTGGCGCTGGCGGCGCTCTGGCCGCGCGCGTCCTTCTCGCTCAATGTCGGCGCGCCGGGCGACCGGCTCTTCCTCGCTGGCGTTCATGGCGATGAGCGCGTCGCCGGCTATTCTTATCGCTGGACCGGCAAGGGCGGCGACGATACGACGCTGACCGTGCCGGGCTGGGCGGCGGTCAGCCGCCTGCGCCTGACGCTCCGCGCGCAGGCGCTTCCTGAACGGGCGCCCGTCACCGTGAGCATCCTGGCCGGCGGCGAGCAGGTCGGCGCGCTGACTCTCGACGGCACGATGGCGACACACACCACCGACATCGCGCTGCCCGCAGGCGCAAGCAGCGGCGATACGCTGACGCTGACGCTCCGCGCGCCCGCCGCCGCCGTGCCCGGCGACAGTCGCACCATCGGCGTGAAACTCGATAGCGTGCAACTGGCGCCGCTCGCCTATGCGCCCGCGACCTACTGGCGCACGGTCTGGCCGCCGCTGCTCGGCGCGCTCATCTTGACCGCGCTGCTCCTGGCGCTCATCGGCAACGCCAGGGGCCGGCCGGCGCTGGTCGCGCGGGGCGCGGCGGCGCTCGTGGTTCCGATGGCGTTCACGGTGCCGCTGCCCTGGTCGCTGGCGCTGCTGCCGACCGGCATTGTCGCGGCGGCGCTCGCGGCGCTCGCGCGCTATGCGCGGCGGCTCGGCGCGCTCGGCGCGGCGGGCTGGGCGGCGCTCGACCGGCCACGCGTGGCGACCGGGGTGGTTGCGGCCGGGCTGGCGCTCTACGTCGCGATGGTGTTGCCGCACCTGCTGGCCGTGCCGTGGATCAACCACGCCGACTATGCCGACAACGCGGTGGTCGCGCGCAATCTCGTGCGCGGACAGGGTTTCACCGTGGACTACATCGCCCAGTTCTACCGCGCCTGGCCTTCGCCGCACCACCCCGCCGACACCTGGCCGCCGCTCCAGCCGCTGCTGATCGCGGCTTCCTTCGCCATCTTCGGCGTCTCGGTCGGCACGGCCAAGCTGCCGAATCTGGTCGTTATGGTTGGCCTCTTGTGGCTGGTCTTTCGGGTTGGCCGGCTGCTCTGGTCGCCGCGCGTCGGCCTGCTCGCCGCGATTATCCTCGCCGCCAATCCCGATCTCTTCGAGGGCGTCGTCTACCCGCTGAACGATGTCGCCTTCACGCTGCTCTCCTTCGGCTGCCTGGTGCTGCTGTGGAGAGTGCTGATCGCGGATTGGGACGCGCTCAACGGGCGGTGGTGGCAGTCGCGGTGGGCGTGGGCACTGCTGGGGGTATTGAGCGGGCTGCTGATCTTGTGTAAGCCGAGCGGGGCGGTGATCCTGGCGGGCGGGGTGGTATGGGCGCTCTGGACGGCCTGGCGTGGTGGCGTGTTGCGGTCGGTGGCGGTTGGCGGCGCGATTGCGGCGGTGGTGGCGGCTCTTGTCTGGCTGCCGTGGGGCATTCGCAACCTGCTGGTCTTTGGCGTGCCGTTCTATTCCACCGAATCGTATGATGCCTGGATTCTGGGCTACCAGAACTGGGAAGTTATCTATCGCGCCTATGCCGGGCGGCTGCCGCTGCCGCACCCACGCCTGCTCGTCGGCTATGGTTTCGACACGGTCAGTGGCAAGATTCTGACGCAGTTCCGCGATGCCTGGGGCGATCTCAAGGGTGGCGTCATTCTGCCGGCGGGCACACTGCTGCCGGTGATTGGCGGGTTGCTGGTCTTTGCCGGTCGGCGGCGCTGGTCCATCTTCGGCTGCCTCGCCGCCGCAACAGTGCCCTACGCGCTCTTTGTGCTGGTCTACTGGCATTACGAATCGCGCTACACGCTTTATCTGCTGCCGTGGGGCGCGCTGCTCGCCGCCGCCGGCCTCTGCTGGCTGGCCGACCGGCTCGCCGCCGCGCGCGGTCAGGCGCGTGCCACACTGGTGTTGATCACCGCGCTGGCCGTC
>DASUBC010000523.1:0-8644 GCA_035763465.1 Thermomicrobiales bacterium | reverse complement strand
AGCGCTACGCCGGGCGGCTGCCGCTCATCCACGTCAAGGATATGACCGGCTCCGGCGACAGCCGCGCCGACGCGCCGGTTGGTGAGGGTGACTTGCCCTGGCGCGACATCCTGGCGGCGAGCGATGCGGCCGGCGCCGAGTGGTACATCGTCGAGCAAGACCACCCGCGCGACGCGCTGGAGGATGTGCGGACCAGCCTGCGGAATCTGGAAACGATGGCGGGGTAGCGGGCCGAACCGGAGGAAGGGGTTGCGTACCGCTGAAGAGGAGCTGCGGACCAGGTGGGCCGGGAACGGACAGCGGCGCATGGAACTGCTACGTTCCACGCGCCGCTGCCGCGGTGAGGTTACTTGATCTCCGCCTTGGCGCCGGCTTCTTCGAGCCGCTCCTTGGCCTTAGTCGCCTCTTCCTTCGTCACGCCCTCGCGGACGGCCTTCGGGGCCGCTTCCACGAGGTCCTTGGCCTCCTTGAGGCCCAGGCTGGTCAGCTCGCGTACCGCCTTGATGACCTGAATCTTGTTCGCCCCGATCTCGGTCAGGACGACGTTGAACTCGGTCTGCTCTTCCTCCGGCGGGGCCGCCTCGGCCGCGCCCGCGCCGGCCGCCGGCGCCGCGCCCATCATCACAGGCGCGGCGGCGGACACGCCGAACCGCTCCTCAAGGGCCTTGACGAGCTCGGAGAGTTCGAGGACCGACATCTGCTCGATCGCGCTGATCAGTTCGTCTTTCGAGATAGCCATGCCTGTGTTACTCCTTTGTACTGCCTGGCGCTGCCGGCCAGTGTCGCTCGTGGGTCGCGCAAGCGCGCTGCCCGCCATTCCCAGTTAGTCGCCAGCCGGCGCTTCCGCCGGCGCTTCTGCCGCGCCGCCAAGCTGGTCAATGCGCGCTTGCAGGACGTACGCGAACTGCCGGATCGCGCCGCTGAGCACGCCGACCAGGCCATAGAGCGGCGCCTGCATCTGGCCGACCACCCGGGCGAGCAAGACCTCGCGCGATGGCAGGGTCGCGATCGCCGTCAGGCCGGCTTCGTCAACGACCTGCTGCCCGACCAGCCCGCCCCGGACCTTCAGAATGCGCGATGTGCGCGCGAAATCGCCGACGGCCTTCGCCACGCTGACCACGTCGTCATACGCGACGACCAGCATGGTCGGGCCGGTCAGCTGCGCCGCCAGCTGCTCCTTGCCGGCCTCGCGCGCCGCGATCGTCGTCAGCGTGTTCTTCACCACCCGCGCCTGGCCGTTCAACGGCCGCAGCGCCGCGCGGAACGCCTGCACATCGGCGACGGTCAACCCACGGTAGTCGGCGACGACAGTCAGGTTCGCGCGCGAGAGCATCTCGCGAATCTCCGCGACTGCCGCGACTTTCTTCGGTGTTGGCATCCTTCTCACCCCCTTCCAAACCGAAGTCTGGTCCACTGCTGGGGCCGACCCGCGCTGGTTCCGCCGCGCCAGCGAGAATCAACCCCGCGCGGACCGTTGCTTAACGGTGCGCGCCCCGTGCCAGTCAAGGCACGGGGCGCGCGGTCACGCCAGCCCTGCTGGCGATGGTGCGCTGCCTCTGGCCTCGGCCGGACTGATTAAGCGCCAGGAGGCCCGGCGCGCCGGCTGTCTACGGCGGTAGACAGATGTATGCGGTTCGTCGCTCAGCGGCGCGCGCCAAATGGCGCTAGCGCGGCGGCGACATCAATCGGCAGAGCCGGACCCATCGTCGTCGTCAACGTGATGCTCTGGATGTAGACACCCTTCGCGCCGGTCGGCTTGGCCCGGTTCACCGCGTCAATGAGCGCGTTCATGTTGTCATAAATCTGCTCGTCGGTGAAACTCTTTTTGCCGATCGCGACATGGAGCAGCCCAGTGCGGTCGTTGCGGAACTCGACCCGGCCGCCGCGCACTTCGTCGAGCACGCGCGGCAGGTCTTCGACCGCGCGCACGACCGTGCCGCTCCGGGGGTTCGGCATCAGGCCGCGCCGGCCGAGGATACGGCCGAGCTTGCCGACCTTGCCCATCTGGTCGGCCATGGCAATCGAGAGATCGAAGTCGAGGAAGCCTTGCTCGATGCGCTGCACCAGGTCGTCGCTGCCGACCTCGGCGGCGCCGTGCTCGCGCGCGACGCGCGCCGCGTCGCCGTCGGCGAAGACGACCACGCGTACCTGCTTGCCGGTGCCGTGCGGCAGGCTCGCGGTCGAGCGCACCTGCTGGTCGGCGTGACGCGGATCGATGCCCAGTTTGAAATGCACGTCAACGGTTTCGTCAAAGTTGGCGTGAGCCACCTGCTTGAGCTTGGTGGTGGCTTCCTTTGGCTCGTAGAACTTGTCTGGCTCGATCAGTTTGCTGGCCTGTTCGTACTTCTTGCCGCGTTTTACCACGCTGTCTGTACCTCCCGTGGTCCGAACGGGCCGGTTGGCCCTCCCACGCTGAATGGAGACGATAGACGATAGACGGTAGTGGTGACGCGGCGCTGGGGTGAGGCTACTGGCTCCTGTCTAGCACCGTAGCCACTACCGTCTATCGTCTACCGTCTAGCCCACGATTTCAATGCCCATGCTGCGGGCGGTGCCTTCGATCTGCTTGACCGCGCCGTCAACGTCAACGGCGTTGAGGTCTTTGAGTTTGAGTTCGGCGATCTCGCGCAGCTGGGCGGCGGTGATTTTGCCCGCCTTATCGCGATTGGGCACGCCCGAACCTTTGTCCACACCCGCTGCCCGGCGCAGCAGGTCGGCGGCCGGCGGGGTCTTGGTCACAAAGGTAAAGGAACGGTCTTCGAAGATGGTGATGACCACTGGCACGATTTGCCCGACAAGCGAGGCGGTGCGCTCATTGTATTCTTTGACGAAGTTCATGATCGCCACGCCGTGTTGTCCGAGCGCCGGCCCGACCGGCGGCGCGGGATTCGCCTTGCCAGCTGGAATCTGGAGCTTGACGATGGCTTTGACGCGCTTAGCCAACCTATCCTCCTCACTCGTGGACCGCAGCCACGCGGCGCCGCGCCGCGGGCGCGCTTACTTCATCAGTTTCTCGACTTGCAGAAAGTCCAGTTCGACGGGCGTCTCCCGTCCGAAGAAGGAGACCAGTACCTTAACCTTGCCCTTCTCCTGGTTGATCTCGTCAATGACGCCCTGGAAGTCGGCGAATGGCCCATCAATGATTCGCACGGCCTGCCCGACACCGAGCGTCACCTTGACGCGCGGCGCTTCGGCGGTCATCTGCTTGATGATTGTCTGTACTTCGGACTCGTCCAGCGGCGTCGGCTTGTTGCCCATCCCGACGAAACTGGTCACGCCGGGCGTATTCCGCACGACGTACCAGGAATCGTCGGACATCAGCATCTGCACCAGCACATAGCCAGGGAAGACTTTGCGCTGCACGGTATGGCGCTGGCCGTTGCGAATCTCGATCTCTTCTTCGGTCGGCACGACAATCTTGAAAATCTTGTCGGCCATGTCGAGCGTGCTGACGCGCTGCTCAAGGTTCTTCTTGACCTTGTTCTCGTAGCCCGAGTAGGTATGAATGACGTACCAGTAGGGCTGCTGCTCCGCGTCAACCGTCGCGGCCGGGCTTGCCGCCGTGGCGTCGTTGTCCAGCCGCCGGCGCCGGCGCAGGCGCGGCGTGTCGTTTCCGTTTGTTGTCTCTTGTACCACGGCTCTTTACTCCCGCTCAGATCCTTGCCGCGCTCACCCTACAGTTGCACCAGCCACTTGATGAGCCAGGTCAGGATCGCGTCGACGCCGCCGAGTACCGCCGCTAGCGCGGCCGACATGCCGATGACGACGAGCGTCAGATTCCGCGTGGTGAGCCGGTCCGGCCACTGGACTTTTTTGAGTTCAGCGATCGTCTCGCGAAAGCCACGCTTGACGTTGTCTAACCGCGATGATGTGCCGGCGCCGGGCCGGGCCGCCGTGCGCCGGGCTGGTTGCGCCGCCGGCTTCGGTGCGGCCGGCTTCACCACCGGCTTCGCGGCCTCCGCGCCGGCCTTCGCCCGCGCCGCTGTTTTGCGGGCAGACGCGGCGGTCGGTTGTGGCGTCGTCTGGGTCAGTTTCTTGTTTACCATGCCAGCCACCATTCCTTCCGCTTCACACGTCTGCCGGCCGTGCGGCAGGCCCATGAATGACCACCGACGCACAAGACAGGGGGGCGAGCCAGTGGCTCCGCCCCCTTTGTCGCCCCAGCCAGGGGGCCGTGACAGGGTCGACAGGACTCGAACCTGCAACCTGCGGTTTTGGAGACCGCTGCTCTACCGATTGAGCTACGACCCTAGAGACGATCGCAACGCCGCACAGCCCACGGTCCATTCGTCCGCGTGCAAGCGGCGTCCAGCAAAAGTATACCTGGCTGGCAGTGGAGCGTCAAGGAAAACGATAGTCGCAGGTCGGCAGGTCTGAAGGCCACAGGTCACTTGTAACGAGGCAATGTTGACCGACAAGCGCTGAGAGACTTACCGACCTGTGTCTGTTCAGCGTTGGGTGGCCTGGCGGGTGGTGGTCCCGGACTGAAGTCCGGGCCTGGGCACACTGCGTGTGACGAAGTCCGCGCGGCGGACTGTATGCTGGACGGGCGGGTGGCGACACACACGCCCGTGGATCACAATCCGCCGCGCGGATTTCGCCCAGGCGCAGCCTGCCCAGCACGGGATTGCAATCCCGTGCCCCGCCACCGGCCACCCTCTAACACTGAACAGACACAGAACGATGTACGGTCTCCTGCCTTTCGTCAGTGAGCGTCTCCAGCGACCCGTGCCAGCGAGTACAGCGTCTGCTCAGGCCGCAAATAGAGCGTTTCCTCTATTTATTCCACTGCTACACGGTGCTACAGTCGAGATACGGCTCGGTGAACGCGGAAAAGGCATGTGACCGATGCCGTGCGTTGGGCACGGCTGGCATAAATCCAGCTATGGAGGCAGAGATGACCCTGTCGCAATTGCAGCCCAGGGATGGTCCCTGGCCAGATGGACGGATGATTGTCTCGACGCCAGGCGGCCCGCGCGCCGTCGGCCACGCGCATTTTTGGGAGCGGGCGTTCTCGCGACGGCAGTTCGTCCGCGCCGCCGCCGGCACGACCGCCGCGATTGCCGGCGCCAGCCTATGGATGCCAGCTGGGGTAAGCGCGGCGCGTCCCGGCGATGCCAGCCCCAACCCGATTCCCGGCGGCGACCCCACCCTTGAGCAAGCGTTCGGCAAACTCTTCCATGTCTACTTCCCCTACTTTGGTCAGGAAGTCGCCACTATTACCGACTTCAACGGCAAACTGGCCGCCGCCGAAATGCAGGGAGCGGGCACCGGTACCAACACCATGACCGGCGCTACGACGCGCTACACCTACGATGCCGACATGCGCGTCATGGACGGCGTCTACGTCGCCAAGGACGGTCACACGCACCGGGGCGCCTTCGGCTTCGTCTGACTGGATCTGTTCACTGGCCCGGTGGGCCAGGGTCAGGTCCACGATTTCAATCCCGGCGTCGGCACAGACGGCCTTTTCTGGACACTTCCGATTCCTCGCAACAGCATCGCCATTGACCTCGACACTGGCACTGCCGCCTTCAAGATGACTGACCTGGCAATGCCTGACTTCCACGATATCGTCAACTCGCTCAGCCCGAACCCCACCTCGACACCGGGCATGGTCAGTTTCGACGTCCACTGGCACGCCAACAGCGGCCTGATGGCGTTGCGCGACACGAGCGTTGGCTTCACCGGAGAATATCGCAAGAGTACGGCGAACATCTGGTGGTCGGCGCAGGAACCGGCGCAGAATTTCGCGTTCGAGTCCGACCCGGCCGCGACTTCGACAACTGTCAACACGGCCGTGATGGGCCACGAGCGCAACGGCCACTTCTTCCCGCACCACTAGGACGGTGGAACCGCCAGGACGCCAAGGGGATGCCAATTCTTTTTTCCCTTGGCGATCCTGGCGTCTTCTTGGCGTCCCAACGGTTTCCGCTCCTCCCCGCTATAGCGCGGTAGTGCTATACTCGGCGTCACGACGCAGTTCTGGTGACCTGTGGGTGGGCGCGATGAGCACCGCCGATGCCGCTTCTTTCGCTAGCGCCGCGCCGGCCCTGGTAGGCCGGGAGCGGGAACTGGCGCGGCTGCGCGCCACTCTTGCGCGTGTGCTGGCCGGGCAAGGAAGCCTCGTGCTCATCAGCGGCGAGGCGGGTATCGGCAAGACCGCACTGGCGGAGGCGCTGCTGGCCGAGGCCACCAGCCAGGGCGCGCTCGTACTGGTCGGCCGCTGCTACGACCTCACGGAGACGCCGCCCTACGGCCCGTGGCGTGAAGGGTTGGCCCGTGCGCCCACCGCTGCCGCCTTGCCGCCCTTGCCTGGGGCGGTGCTGCCGCCCGACCGGACCGGGGCGGCACTGGCGAGTCAGGAGGCGATTATCGCGCGCGTACTGGCGTATCTGGCGGCGCTCGCCGCCGAGCAGCCGCTCGTCGTGCTGCTCGACGACCTGCACTGGGCCGACCTCGCCTCCCTCAATCTGCTGCGCGTCCTCGCCCGCCACCTGACGGCCACGCCGCTGCTGCTCGTCGGCGCCTACCGTGCCGACGAACTGCCCACCGGACATCCGCTCGCCACGCTCCTCCCGGCGCTGGTGCGCGAGGCCCAGCCCGCCCGCCTGGACCTGCGGCCCCTGGCCGATGATGCCGTGCGCCAGCTGGTCGCGGCGCGCTACCAGCTGGCGGCAGCGGACGCAGTGCGCCTGGCCGCCTACCTGCACGACCACGCCGAGGGGAATCCGTTCTACGCGGGCGAGCTGCTGCGGACCCTTGAAGACACCGGCGCCCTGCGCCCCGAGACCGGCGAGATTGGCGATCTGGGCGTGGTGCGGCTGCCCGCGTTGCTGCGGCAGGTGCTTGACGCGCGGGTAACACGGCTCGGCGCGGACGCGCACCACCTGCTGGCGATCGCGGCGGTGCTGGGCCAGGTCGTGCCGCTCGCCATCTGGCAGGCCGTGGCCGAGGCGGACGAGGTGACGTTGCTGGCGCTGGCCGAGCGGGCGGTGGCGGCACGGCTCCTCGATGAGACGCCCGACGGGACGGCCGTACGCTTCCACCATGCCCTCACGCGCGCTGCCCTCTACGAGGGCCTGGGTGCGCTGCGCCGGCGCGGCCTGCATCGCCGCAGCGCCGACGCGCTCCTTGCCGCGCCGCACGCGGACCCCGACGCGGTCGCTTTTCACCTCCGCCAGGCGGGGGATCCGCGTGCGGTCACCTGGCTGACGCGGGCCGGCGAGCGCGCTGGGCAGGCGTACGCCTACCTCACGGCGGCGGACCGCTTCGCGGCGGCGCTGGCCCTGCTGGCGGAGGAGCCGGCGACCAGGGGCGAACGCGCCTGGCTCCTCTTCCGGCTCGGGCTGATGCGGCGCTTCAACGACCCGCCGGGCAGCCTCGTGCAGGTCGAGGCGGCGGTCGCGCTGGCCCGGTCGGGCGACGACCAGGCGCTGGCAACCCTCGCGCGGTACCACCTGGCGCACCGGCACTGCTGGGCCGACCCCAGCCGCGGCGTGCCCGAACTGACGGCTGTGGCGGCCGAGTTGGATGCGCTGGCGGCGGGGGAGCGCGCCGCATTCCAGCGCCTGGCGCCTCCGGGCAGCCCCCCGATCGATCCGGTCAATGTGTGGGGCGCGCTCCTGGACTGGGCCAGCCGGTTGGGGCACTATCCCACGGCCCAGGCCCTGGCGGCGCGGATAGCCGCCCTCCCTGAGTCTGCTGGCGAGGTGGACGCGCGGGGCCGCCAGAGCGCCGTGGACCATGGCCTGGCGATGATGCACGCCGTGCTTGGCCACTGCGACACGGCGCGGGAGCACTTCGCCCGCCACTGCGCTGCCTCTCGGGCCAGGGGGGATCTGACGAACCTCGCCACCGAGCTCGGGGAGTGGCTGGCCTGGGTGGTGCTGCCGTATGCGGCGGACGAGCCGGCGGAGTGGCGGCGGCTGGCCGACGAGTGCCTGGCGGCGGCGGCCGGCGCGAGTGGCGTGCTGACGGTCGAGCGCAGCCCGGGTCGGGTGCATCTCGTCGCCGCGTGGTTCGTCGCGGGGCGGTGGGCCGAGGCACGGCAACTGGCCGAGGAGATCCGCGCCTTGGAGGTGACCACTCAGACCACGCTCTGGCAGGACGCCTACCCAGCAGTGCTGGGGGAACTGGCGCGGGCACAGGGAGAGCCCGCCCTTGCGTGGGCGCTGGCGCGCGCTGCCTTTCCCACCGGCCCCGATCGTGCCCCCGGCGAGACGTATTTCCGCACGGGGCTGGCGTTGCAGCGCCTCGCCGCCGCGCTCGCGCTTGACGCCGGTGACCTCCCGATGGCGTGTGCCTGGCTGATGGCTCACGACCGTTGGCTGGCCTGGGCCGGCGCGGTGCTGGGCCAGGCCGAGGGGCAATTAGGCTGGGCGGCCTACCACCGCGCGGCTGGGGACCTGCACGCGGCCCGCCGGCACGCCGAGGCGGCGCTGGCCCAGGCCAGCGAACCGCGCCAGCCGCTCGCCCTCCTCGCCGCCCACCGCTTGCTCGGTGAACTCGCCACCACCGCCGGCCAGTACGCCGAGGCTGCCGAGCAGCTCGATGCGGCGCTTGCACTGGCCGAGGCGTGCGCTGCCCCCTACGAACGTGCCCTTACCCTGCTGGCCCAGGCCGAACGCTGCGTGGCGGTGAA
>DASUBC010000522.1:0-7760 GCA_035763465.1 Thermomicrobiales bacterium | reverse complement strand
GTGCATTTATGCCTGTCACCTCGTGTCGCCACCTGCTAGGAACGGCTTGCCGGCAAGGAAAAACGCGATCGCCAGTGTCAGGTGGTGCTGCTTACCGTCGCCTCCTGTCAGGCCGGTGGCAGTAACTTTGGCAGTACGGGCCGTCCCAATCGTTGGCGCGGGACCCTCGTTGCTGGCGACCAACTCGCCGATACCGAGCATCCCCCAGCACCACGCTCGCTCGGCCACATCCGCCACCGACTGGAGCGACCACGCCCTGACCGCCCCCAGATCTCGTTGCACCGCCGAATGGCAACCGCCAGGTACTCACGGTGTACGCGCGTTGCGCTCACAATACGCTCCAGATGTGCTCGAGGCCAACTGGCAGAGCGCTCGGGCTGCAGGGTCTGCCCACCTGACCCATAGTCCGGTGGGCGCTTGGTCGCACCCTATCGCCCACTGCCATTTTCGGCCGCGCAGCAGGAGTTTCCCGCCATTCTCGCCATCCTACCGGCCGCCGTGTGTCGCCGGACGTCGTCCCAACTGCCGGAAAAACTGCCGGAACTGGCCGCTGCCGACCGGCACCCTCGCCCGGCACAGCCGGGCCCGGCGACCATAACGCCGGAGAAACGGCTGCCCAAGCAGGTCCGGCACGCCATGCTTGGCCGATGGGCGACCCTTTCTTCGTGCCTGCAAGTCCGCCTCACCGCCCTCGGGCATGTCCCAGCTCGTGCGCGTGCGAGTGCCTATATCATGGTCGGTCGCGCGATCCAAAGTAGCCACCCGCGGCGCTTATTACCGGACGCCACAAACTACCAGCACTTGCTCTCTGCACGCTCTCACCACGCTCTCGCGTCGCTTGCGATCGGCCGACCCGTACCGTACCAGCGCCAAAGTAAGCGCTCAACGGCACGAGCGATGTATACGTGCCCCTGGTCGCACGTTCTCTCGTCCAGGGCCTGCTTCCTGCGCCAACAGCAGCACCCGCACGAACCGCCCCTTGAGCTCGCCAGGAAGGCGCAGCGGAACGTCGCGATCGTGTCGTGATCGGGGTGCAGGGTGCCGGCCAGCAAGCGGAAGGGGGCCGACTCGTAGGTCGCCCGCGCGATCTTGCGGGCGCTGAAGACGCCGATCGCGGAGCCGTAGACCAGCCGCCCGAACAGCCTCTCGGGCGCATAGGCCCGCCCGCCCCGCGCGCCATAGCGCGCGGCGATCGCCGCGAAGTCGAGCGGGCCCAGCACCTTCGCGATGAACCGGGCCAGATGGTCCGCCGGCAGGCACTCGTCCAGCCGCACCTGCTGCGCCAGGGTCGCCTCATAGTCGACGGTGGTGAAGCCCCTGTGCATCGGCGAGTCTCCGTCGCTGCTCCCAATGCTCCCACAGGCCGGGGGGTCTAGCAGTGACAGGCCGCCCAGGCATATCCCGGTCGCTCCGACAAACGGCTAGGCCGCGCCAGACCCGGCGCTACCCGCCGGCAGCGCCTCGGCGATCACCTGATCCACGGGTAGCGCGCGCCCGGCGGCCCAGGCTGCGACGAACCGCTCCTCGCCAAGGTCGGCGCGCGCGATGGCCGCGACATCTCCGTGGGTCAGGCGCTCGGCGGGCCAGCGGGCCGCGCCTGTCTCGGCGAACAACCTCTCCGCGACGGCGAGGAGGCGCGCGGCCAACTCGGCCCCCCCGCTCGCTGCCGCCAGCGCGGCCAGGCCGCGGAGGCACGCGATGGTGTTGAACTGGTCGCCGTGCTCCCGGCCGAACTGCAGGCTCTCGGTGAAAATGGCCCGCGCCTGCTCCCGGTCGCCCTGGCCCAGCGCCACGTACCCCAGGTTGGTCAGGGCCTGGGCCGTGTTCCGGCGATCCTCGACGGCGCGGAAGCCGCCCAGCGCCTCCTCGAAGATGCCTTGCGCCTCCGCGTAGCGGCCCCGCCGGAAGGCGATCGCGCCGAGGCTGGTCATGGCGAGGGCCGTGAGCCAGCGGTCCCCGAGGGCCCGAAAGAGGCGGCTGCCCTCCTCGAGTGGCGGCTGCGCGGCGGCATCGTCGCCCAAGGTCGCCTCGATCCGCCCGAGGTTGGTGAGCGCGATGGCGAGGCCCCAGTCATCGCCCGCCGCGCGGCAGAGCGCCACGCCCTCCGCGGCCAGGGCGCGCGCTGCCTGCGGGTTGTCCCCGGTCGCCAGGCCGAGGAACGGCAGGGCGCGGCCCAGCCCCCGGCGATCCGCCAGCGTCCGCCAGATCGCCACGCTCTCGGCCATCCGCTCGCGTAGCCGGGGCACATCGCCCTGCAGCCAGGCGAGATGGCCAGCGACGAAGAGCGCCATCGCCCGGCCCGCCGTAGGGCCCCCGGCCCCCGGGTGCCCGAGCAACTCTTCTGCCCAGCGCCGCCCTTCGACCAGCAGCCGGCGCTGCACCCACAGCCAGAGCGCCCCCACGAGGCGCATGCCCAGCTCGGGTTCGCCCTGGCGCAGCGCCCAGCCAACTGCGGCCCGGATGTTGTCCTGCTCGTCGTTCAGCCGCGGTAGCCATCGCGCGCGCGCCTCCGTGTACAGGTGGGGCGCGGCCTCCTCCGCCAGGGCCAGGAAGTAGGCCGCGTGCCGCCGGTCGAGCGACTCGCGCTCGGCGGCCGTCTCGAGCCGCTCCAGGGCGTACTCCCGCAGGGTCTCCAGCAGCACGAAGCGGGGCTCCTCGTCGCGCCCGTCGCGCCGCTGCAGGAGGCTCTTGTCCACGAGAGCCGCCACGCCGTCGAGCGTGTCGAGGGCCGGATCCCCGTCTACGGCGCAGACGCGCTCCGCCGCCGCCAAGGTGCATCCCCCGACGAAGACGCCGAGCCGTCGGAAGAGGACCTGCTCCTCCGGGGTGAGCAGGTCGTGGCTCCAGGCGATGGCATCGCGCAGCGTGCGGTGGCGGGCCGGGGCGTCCCGGGTGCCCGTGGTGAGTAGCCGCAGCCGGTGCTCCAGCCGGCCGAGCATAGCCTGGGGTGTCAAGATTTTGCAGCGGGCCGCCGCCAGCTCGATCGCCAGCGGCAACCCGTCCAGTCGGCGGCAGATCGCGGCGACCACGGTTGCGGTGTTGCGCGCGAGGGTGAAGTCGGGCTGCACCGCCCGGGCGCGCTCCACGAATAGCGCCACCGCCGGGGACCGCGCGACCGCCTCGACGTCCGTCGCCTGCTGGACGTCGGGCACATCCAGTGGTGGGACAGGGAACTCGTGCTCGCCGCGCAGGTGGAGAACGACGCGGCTGGTGACGAGCACTTGCAGCCGCGCGCAGCCCGCCAGGAGCCCCGCGACCAGGGGGGCCGCATCCGCGACCTGCTCGAAGTTGTCGAGCACCAGGAGCGCGCGCCGGTCCCGCAGCAAGTCGCTGAGGCGCTCCGCGGCTGGCCGGCCGCCCGTATCGGGGACACCTAATGCCTGCAGGATGGTGGCCGCGACGAGCCGGGGATCGGCGATCGGCGCGAGCGCGACGAAGGTGGCCCCGCCCGGGTAGTTGTCGCGCACCTCCGCTAACGCCGCCAGCGCCAGGCGCGTCTTCCCGATGCCGGGCGGTCCGGTCAGCGTCAGGAGGCGCACGTCCGCCCTGCCCAGGCGCGTCCGAAGCACGGCGAGGTCCGCCGCGCGGCCGATGAGCGGCGTGACCTGCGCCGGCAGGGGCGCGGCAGGCTCGCCGGCGCCCTCCCGTGCGTCCCGCGGGCCGCGCTCCCGGGACACGGCCGAGGCGAGTGCCGCGCGCTCCTCGTCCGCCAGCCCGAGCGCATCCACCAGCGACCGGACCGTCTCACGATACGGCGCGCGGCGGGCACCACGCTCGAGATCGCTGACGGCCCGCGCGCTCAGGCCGGCACGCTCGGCCAGCGCCTCCTGCGACAACCCGGCCGCAAGCCGATACCGCCGCAGCAGCGCCCCGAACGGCGTGGCCGGTGTCGCCTCCATCGCGCCACCTCGCATCCCCAGCCCGCGGCTCGCCACCCGGCATCGAGTGCTCGCGCTGGCACCCCGCCGAGCACGCCGGCCGGGAGCCGGCCGGCGCAGGCGGCGCTACCGCTGCCAGGGCCGCGTCGCGGCCCTGGCAGCGGTACGGGGATTCTAGCGCACGGCTTTGCAGTGTCAAGGCACGCGCTCCGACGCGGCGACAACTGCGTGGGGTAACTGCGTGCGGTGCTCATGGGCAGGGTGCCGCTGGCGGTGTACGCTCAAGGCCTGGGCAGGTCGCACTCGGCGCGACCCGCAGGCGAACGGGAGGGCACAGCCATGGGGCAGGAAAGCGACACTGGCACGACCCGCACGGCGGTGCGGACGGGGGAAACAGGCTCGCGGGTGCCAGCTGCCGCCGCAGGGGCCGGCGTCGCGCGCGTCGTCCATGGGGGCGAGCGCTACCAGGGCAAGCAGGGGCTGGACTACACGCCGGGCGTCAGCGCCGAGACCCTCGGCGCGCGGGCGCTCTGGCTCGGGGCGGTCACCATCCCGCCGGGCGGGCGCACCCGGGCACACATCCACGAGCACCATGAGTCGGCCTTCTACCTGGTCAGCGGAGACGCGGTCGAGCTCTGGAGCGGCGAGCGCCTCCAGCACCAGGAAGTGGCCTGCACTGGAGACTATCTCTACATCCCCGCCGGGGTGCCGCATGTGGCGGTCAACCGCAGCCAGGTCCCTGCATTCTTGGTGGGGGCACGCACCGACGCGAACGAGCAGGAGAGCGTGGTGATGATGCCAGACCTCGACGCGCGTGTACCATGAGCACGCTGGCGCGAAGGGACGTGCCGCCGCGCCCCAGTTGTAAGCGCCGGTCGTCAAGTGGTTCATCGGTGAAGTTGGTGAAGGCGGACCGGCCCCGCCTGTGCGACAATCGCCCCTCCCCGGATCGCCATTCGTGGGAGGATCGCCATGCGCCCCGCCAGCCTCGTGCCCGACCCGGCCGTCGTCACGCTGGAGCAGATCGTCGCCGACGACACCCAGATCACGCTCGTCGTCCGCGCCCAGCAGGAGCGTACCCGCTGCCCAGTTTGCGCCGCACCCGCGACCCGCGTCCATAGCTGGTATACCCGTCGCCTCCAGGACGTGCCCTGGCAGGGGCTGGCTGTCAGCGTGCGCCTGCACACGCGGCGCTGGTTCTGCGACAACCCGCACTGTGCGCGGCACATCTTCACCGAGCGGCTGCCCACCGTCGCGGAGCCGCATAGCCGCCGCACCGCGCGGCTGGCCACCATCGTCCTCCTCTTCGGCGTTGCCGTCGGCGGCGCACCCGGCGCACGCCTGCTGGCCGCGCTGGGCATCGCGGTGAGTGGCGACACGCTGCGGCGGGCGGTCTGCGCCAGCGCGCTGCCGGACGCCTCGGCGCCGCGCGTGCTTGGGGTGGACGACTGGAGCATCAGGAAGGGGCGCACCTACGCCACGATCCTCGTCGATCTCGAGCGCCGCCGCCCGGTCGATCTCCTCTCGGATGCGAGCGCTGAGAGCCTCGCGACCTGGCTCCGTGCGCACCCTGGCGCCGAAATCATCTGCCGTGACCGCGGCGGGGCCTACGCGGAGGGGGCGCGGCAAGGCGCTCCCGCGGCGGTGCAGGTGGCCGACCGCTGGCACCTGCTCGCGAATCTCGGCGAGATGCTGGAGCGGCTGCTGGCGCGCCACCACACGGCGCTGCGGCAGGTCCGGCCGGCTGAGCCGCCACCGACCACGGACGAGGGCCCTGCCCCGCCTGCGCCACCGGCCCCGTCCGCCACCTCGGCACCGCGCCGCGTGACGCGGGCAGAACGTGAGCGCCAGGAGCGGGACGCCCGCCGGGAGGCGCGGTACCGGGAGATCCACGCGCTCCGTGCGCGCGGCTATGGCGTGCGCGCCATCTGCCGGCACTTGCACGTGCACCAGGCCACCGTGCGCAAGTATCTCGACGCGCCCAGCTGCCCACACCCCGCCCCGCGCCCCGGTCGCGCGCGGCGGCTCACGCCCTATGTCCCGTACCTGCGCGAGCGCTGGGAGGCGGACGAGCGCCGTGTGCCAGTCCTGTGGGCGGAGATCCGCGAGCGTGGCTTCCCCGGCTCGTGGCGACGCGTCCAGGAGCAGTTGGGCGTCTGGCGCCGTGAGGCACGGGCGGCCCGGTTGGCCGCGACCGGGGCTGCCGGGCCGCCCGTGCCGCTCCCGCCGCTCCCCGCCGCTCAGCGCCGCCCGCCACGCCAGGTCGCGGCGTGGCTCGTGCGCGCCGCGGACGACCTCACCCCCGCGCAGCAGGCCTACGTCGCAGCCCTCAGCGAGGCTTGCCCGGCCATTCGTGCGGCCCAGGCCCTCGCGCAAGCGTTCGCGCGGCTCGTCCGCTCACGCGATGCCACGGGGCTCGACGGCTGGCTGATCGAAGCGGAAGGGTGTGCGGTGGCCGAGGTGCGCGACTTCGCGGCGGGGATCCGTCGCGACCAGCTGGCGGTCCAGGCGGCGCTCGTGCATGCCTGGAGTTCGGGCCAGGTCGAGGGACAGATCAATCGGCTCAAGCTGGTGAAGCGGAGCATGTACGGGCGAGCGGGACTCCCGCTCCTGCGTCGCCGCTTCCTGCTCGCCTCCTGACGCCCTCGCCCGTCGGCGATGGTCGGCTGTCTGGCCGGGGCACCGTCGGCGGCGGCGCTGGACCGCAACGCCGCCTCCAGGCGATTGTCGCACAGGCGGGGCCGGCCCGCCTTCACCAACTTCACCGATGAACCATTTCTCGATCGGAGATTACACCAGTGCCACGCCGCGGGCCATACGCCCCGCAGGAGGCCGCGAAGGCGGAGTGTGCTACCCTCCTGTCGCTGGCAACTGGGACCGCGATGAGGAGGGAAGATGCCGCCGTGCCCGCGCTGTGCCGGGGTCAGGGTAAAAAAGGATAGCCGCGCCGGGGAGACGCAGCGCTCTCGCTGTCGCCCCTGCCGCCGGACCTTCACCGCTCGATCCGCTGCTGGACCGCCTTGCCCGTCTCGTGCGCGACGGGCGGGAGCGCCGCGGCCAGCGCCGGTGGATAGGCCGCCGCGCCATCAGTCGTGACCTCGTCCGCGACGGCTCCCGTGGGCTCGACGGCGCGGCGGAAGAACGTGATCGCGTCCGCGGCCACGCGCCGCGTGCTCACATAAACGTCGACAACCTGGCCGCGCCCGTCAATGGCCCGGTAAATATAGGCGGGCTTGCCGGCCATCTTCGTGTAGGTTTCATCGACGCGCCAGCTGCTGTCGATGGCACGGCGAAAGGAGCAGGCCGCGTCCTCGTAGAGCGGGGCGAACTCGCGCACCCTGGTGTAGATGGTCGAGGGGTCGACCCGGATCCCGCGCTCGGCCAGCAGCTCGGCCACGTCGGCGTAGCTCAGCCGGAACCCCCGGTGATCGCGGTCGTCCTTCCGCGTCGCTGCCGATCCGCACGCTGGGCAGGTCCGCTCACTGCCGGCCATCGTACTCCCCACCGTCCAACCACCGACGAACGGCGAGGTTACCACAGCACCCCACGACGCAAGAGAACCGAGCTGGGTGGCAGCGAAGGCCGCACAGGGAAGGGTGCGCGGCGGTGTTCCTGAAGCTAGTCGTCGACGGCGCGAATCGGCCCGCGCCGGAATGGTAGTAAGTTTGGCAGTAAGGTGCCCCCTGGAGCAGTACCAGAGGGCGATCGGCGTCCCTTTTTTTGTTGCTCTGCAAAGGAAACTCGGGGGTGGGCACGACTGGGCTCGAACCAGTGACCTCACGGATGTGAACCGTGCATTTATGCCTGTCACCTCGTGTCGCCACCTGCTAGGAACGGCTTGCCGGCAAGGAAAAACGCGATCGCCAGTGTCAGGTGGTGCTG
>DASUBC010000521.1:0-14150 GCA_035763465.1 Thermomicrobiales bacterium | reverse complement strand
GCCGGCTTCGCCGATGGCCCCGGTCTGAAAGTCTCGCTCTTCGAGCGCCTGGCGTGGCGCGCCCCCCAGGCGCTCATCACGCTCGCGGCGCAGTACCGCATGAATGGCCCCATCTGCGCGCTGATCAGCGAACTTTTCTACGATGGGCGACTGCGACCGGGCGGCGCGGCGGTGGCGGCGGCCAGGTTAAGTACGAAGTACGATGTACGAAGTACGGCGAGGGTGGACGACTGGCGGGAGAAGGTTTGGGACGACACGCCAATCGTCTTGCTCGACACGAGCCGTGACCAGACGGCGCGAGACACAGTGCGCGAATGGCGCGGCGACGAGTCACGCGATAACCCGCGCGAGGCTGCGCTGCTGGCTGAACTACTGGTTGCGTTCTTCCAGCGGCTGCCGCGCGCAACCTGGGCGGATGTAGCGGCCGACGTTGGCGTGATTTCCGCCTACCGCAAGCAGAACAACCGGCTGCGCGCCGAGATCGCCGCGCGCGAGCCAGCCCTGGCCGCGCTGCCCGCCTTACGCATTGACACGGTGGACCGCTTCCAAGGCGGCGAGCGCGAGGTGCTGCTGGTCAGCCTGGTCAACTCGAACGACGGCCGGGCGATCGGCCCCTTGCACGCCGACCCGCGCCGGCTGAACGTCGCCCTCTCGCGCGCGAAGACGAAGCTCATCATTGCCGGCGACCGCGATACCTTCACCGGCGCTGGCCGTCCCGAGGAAGAACCAGCCAAAGAGGTCTACCGCCGCCTCTTCGCGCTCCTCGACGCGCAAGCGCGAGCAGGCGCCGCGCGAATCGTTGACAGCGGCGTGTGTGGCCCCCCCAGCCCCCCAATGCTGGGGGGGGGCACGCTGATCTAACGCTGTGGTCTGCGGCTAGCCCCGGCGCTTGGATAGGCTGCTCTCCCCAGAATTAGGGGGCTGGGAGGGCCGTCGTTCCTCAGTGTCCGTAGTCCCCTGGCCCCAGCTCGGCGGATCGCTGGCCGGAAAGGATTCCTCGGAGGCTTGCTGAACCACGTCCAGGGGACCGCGCTTGGGCGTGGCTTCGTCTGTGCTATCGTGTCCGGCGCGGATTTCGCGGAAGACTTCGGGGCGCAGCAGGTCGGCGCGGCTGATGCTGCCGGCGGGTTTGCCGTCCATCAGCACCAGGACGCAGTCGTTGTGGCGGTCGGCCAGCAAGCGCGCCGCATCCGCGAGTGTGGCGTCTTCGTTGAGACTGGGGAGAGTCTGGCGCATAAGGTCGCGGGCGGTCGCGCCCGTGCCGCCGAGGAGATCGGCCGCGCCGACGATACCGCGCACCGTGCCGGCCGCGTCTACAACTAGCGCGCTGGTCAGGTGTTGTTCGCTGAATGTACGGGCAAGGTCGTCTACCGGCGTGGTCGCCGGTATGGTGGTCACCTGGCGATGCATCAGGTCGCGCACGGTCATGCTCGTCGCCATTGACGTACCTCCTGCCGCTGGGAGTCAGGCCGGCGCCTGCCGGCCCGAACACCACGGCGTTCGAGCCATGTTTCGCAAGCCTCTTGCCAGCAGGCGGGAGAGCGTGAGTCGTGCGTGCGTGAGTAGGTTCAGTACGGCACGGTGCTAATCTGCTAGCGCAGTGCTAACCCAGCGATCTCACGACTCACGCACGCACGCACCGTTACGCGCTCACGCTATCGCGCCGCAGCCGGGCCAATTCTTCCTCGGCGAGCGCAGGGTCGAGTTTGGTGAAGAGTGGTTCGGGCTGGCGGAGCGCCTGCCCTGGCGGCACATCTGCAATCACCCAGCGCGCGGTGGCCGGCACGGCGATACCGCCCTGGCTGGCGCGGCCACTCCAGGCGCCGTGCTCCTCGTCGCCCGGGTCGAAGCCAAGTAGCGCGTGCAGCCGTTCGGCCGCGAAGGGCAGATAGGGCGTCGTCAATACCTTGAGGGTGTCAATCACCTGAATCGCCGTCCAGAGCGCGCGGCCGGCGGCGGCGCGGTCGGTCTTCAGCGCCTTCCAGGGCGCGGTTTCATCGAGATAGCGGTTGACGGCGGCGGCCAGCGCGAGCGCCTCCCGCAGCCCATCGCGCAGGTGCGCGCCGGCGATCAGGTCGGTGGCGCGGCCGAAGGCGGCGTCGCGCTCGGCGAGTAGCGCGCGGTCGCGTGCGGTCAGCTCGCCCGGCTCGGGCACACGGCCGTCGAAGTTGCGGTAGGTGAATGAAAGAACCCGATTGACCAGATTGCCCCAGGTCGCGACGAGTTCGCTGTTGATGCGCGTGACGAAGTCGCTCCAACTCCAGTTGCTGTCGCGCGTCTCTGGCGCGACCGCCATCAGGTAGTAGCGTAGCGCGTCGGGCTGGTAGCGATCCTCGATGTCCGGCAGCCAGACAGCCCAGTTGCGGCTGGTGCTCATCTGTTCGCCTTCGAGGTTCATGTATTCCGCCGCCGGCACATCATAGGGCAGGTTCAGCCCGTCATAGCCGATGAGCATCGCCGGCCAGATAATCGTGTGGAACGGGATGTTGTCCTTGCCCAGGAAGTAGTAACTGCGCGCCTGGGCGGCGGCCGGGTCGGTCGCATCCCACCAGCGGCGCCACGCCTGGGGATCGCCGGCCGTCGCCGCCCACTCCTTGGTCGCGGAGAGATAGCCGATCACCGCGTCGAACCAGACATAGATGCGCTTGTCCTTGAACACTTCGTCGGGCAGCGGCACCGGCACGCCCCAGTCGAGGTCGCGAGTGATCGCGCGGCCATGCAGCCCCTCGCGCAGCCAGTTGCGGGTGAAACTAACGGTGTTGTTGCGCCAGTAGTCGCGGTCGGCGCCATCGAGCCACGCCCGCAGGTCCGGTTCGAGTTTGCCCAGGTCGAGAAAGACATGCTCCGTCTCGCGGAAGGTGATTGGGCTGCCGTCGAGCACGCTGTAGGGCGAGCCAAGTTGCTCGGGGTCGAGCAGCGTGCCGCAGTTATCGCACTGGTCGCCACGGGCGCGGGCGTAGCCGCAGTTCGGACAGACGCCCTCGACATAGCGGTCGGGCAGGAAGCGTCCCTGCGTCTCGCTGTAGGAGCCGATCATCCGGTCGCGATAGAGATAGCCCTTCTCCAGCAGGCGCAGGAAGACGTCTTGCGTGACGGCGTAGTGATTCTCCGTGTAGGTCTTGGTAAAGAGGTCGAATTCGATGCCGAGCCGATCGAAGGTATGCAGAAAAGACGCCTGGTAGCGGTCAATGATCTCGACCGGCGGCACGCCCTCGCGCTCCGCCCGAATGGTGATCGGCGTGCCGTGACAATCGCTGCCGCTGACCATCAGCACGTCGGCGCCGCGCATCCGCTCGAAGCGCGCGAAGACGTCGGCGGGCAGGTACACGCCGCTGACGTGGCCGACATGGAAGGGGCCATTCGCGTAGGGCCAGGCCACGCAGACCAGCACGCGGTCGCGCGGGGACGCGGGTTGGTTCGGTTCAGGGACGGCTGCCGTCATCGAACGATCTACCTCATCGCTACTTTCAGTCGCCCAGCTATTGTCAGCCGGCGGGCGACATCGTCAGGCCACATTGTAGCAGCGCGGCGCGCGGCATGAGCTATAGGCGTAACCGTTCATTATCAGGTCGTCGGGCGATCGGAGTCGCTCGCCGCCCGCCACAACAAACACCACGGACCCCTCGCCGCAAAACCCACAAAAACCACAAAACCCCTGTATGAAAGTGCAGTTTGTGGGTTTTGTGGGGTTCTTTCGGGGATTTTGCGCCCGCCGGCACAGCCGGAAACGCCGCGGCTAGGGAGTTTGTGGAGGGGTGTGGCGGGGAGTGCGGCGCGTGTCGCGCGGCACGCCGTTACGCCGCGCCCACACGCGCGTTATCACTCTGCTAGTGGTACAGTTTGGGTCGTTCTTCGAGGTAGAGGAGGCGGCGATGCGCGAACATTGGCGGTCGTGGCTGGGGGGGAAACGTGCGCTCGGCGTGGCGCGGCCAGTGCGCGGGCAGCTGGTATGCCGGTTGCTGGCGTGCATTGTGTGCGCGTTTATCGTGGCCGGTTGTTCGCCGGGCGCCACGCCAACGCCCGCGCCTGTCAGTGTGAACGCCCAGACAGCCGGTGGCACGCCAGTGCCGGCCGCGACAGCGGCAACCGCCACCGCGACAGTGGCCGCCACACACGCTGCCACCGCCACCGCGACCGCTACGCGATCCGCCAGTTCGCCAGCGCCACCTACGGCGGCAACAGCGACCCCGGCCAGGCCAGCCACCCGTATGCCCAGCACGCCAGTCGCCGCTACGGGCGCGTGGTTGGACCAGCAGCCAGTGGCGAACTGGAATACGTCCGGCGCTGCTGTGCCGCGCGCCCCCACCGAACCGCGGGTTGCGCCGCCCAATCTGCATTGCGGCGCGGATACCCGGCCGGGGACGACCGTGGAGGACCAGGCCGTGACCGCCGCCGGTTGGACACTCTTCGGCGAAGCGCAGACGCTCAACGGTGTGACGATCTTCCAGGCGCTGGCCGGCTATGATGGGATGTGCCGGCCCTGGGGCTACCAGGCGTTCGTCTTCGACGCTGACGTCTTCGCCGGCACGCTCGCTCCAGCGCCGATGTACTCGCGCACCGACGGCGCGCTCGATCGGCTCAATGTCTTTGGCGACGGCAGCCAGGTCAGCGCCAGCTTCCGGCGCTACGCGGCGAGCGACCCGGCTTGTTGCCCGACGCGCACCAGCCTTGTGACATACACACTTGACCGCACGGCGCATCTGGTGACGCCGAAGAATGTCATGACCATGGCGAACGCGAATCGCGCCGGCAATCCGATAACGCCACCACCCGCCGCCACGCCGCGTCCCGTCGCGACCTGGCTGGATCAGCAGCCACTGGCGGCGTGGAACGTGGCGGGCGCGGCACTGCCGTCCGCGCCCGCAGCCAGCGGCGATCCGCCGACGGAGGCGCGCTGCGCTACGAGTAGCCGCCAGCCGGCCGGACCGGAGGATCAGGCGCTCGCCGGCGCCGGCTGGGCGTTATTCGGCACGACGCTGCGCTTTGGCCCAACAGTCGTTGTGCAGGCGATGAGCGCGGTAGACGGCATGTGCCGCCCGCGCGGCTACCAGGCATTTGTCTTTATGAATGGGCAGTTCGCGGGGACGCTGGCCCCCGCGCCGATGAACGCACGCGCGGATGGGTCGCTGGGCAGTATCACGCTCGCCAGCAATCAGATTACCGGGCAGTTCCAGCGTTATAGCCCGGCTGACCCACTCTGCTGCCCCTCGCGCATCAGCACCGTCACCTATCAGGTAGACCCGGCGGGGCCGCTTGTCCGCGCGACGAAGGTGACGACGGGTAGGCCGTGAGCGGCCCTCACCCCTGGCTCACTGCGTTCGCCGGTCCCCTCTCCCGTGGCCACGGGAGAGGGGGTGCCGAGCGTCAGCGAGGCGGGGGTGAGGGCCGTGCCTCGGCTTCGCGGAAGGGCGACGCCGGGTCGCGATTGAACAGGCGTAGCAGATTCGCGGACGGCGTGACCGGCAGGGTGCCCGCTTCGGCCAGCACGCGGGCGCGCTCGTCGTCATCCAGGTCTTTCAGCGGCTCCCAGGCGTGCCGCTTCATGTCGGCGCGCCCCTTCTCATCAAACGTGACGCCTTCGGCTTCGAGCATGGCGCGCATCCGCTGGGCGCCGCCGAAAGCCCAGCCGCCGGTCAGCGTGCCGTCCTTGCTGATGACCCGCTGGGCGGGCACGGCGAGGCGGTCGGGCGTCTCATTCATGATCCAGCCGATTGCCCGCGCGGCGCGTGGGTAACCGAGCGCCGCGCCCAGCGCGCCGTAGGTCGTTACCCGCCCAGGTGGGCAGGCGCGTACCAGCGCGTACACTCGCGCGCAGAGTGTCGCCGCGTCGGCATTGCTGATCGCCATGCTCCCTCCCGTGACGAGTGACGAGTAACGAGTGACGAGTGGCTCTTGTCGGCGCGGCGCTGGCTGGCAAGCGCCGTGCTGCTGATGACACCCCGGATTAAAATCCGGGGCTAAATGGCTGCGGCCACGAAATCCCCCGCCGGGGACTGGGTTCACTACCATGCCGGGGCTGATCGCTGGCGCATTGATTGACCAGCCCCAATCCGCGCAGGCGGGCTTCTTGGCCGCAGGCCATTCAGCCTCGGATTTTAATCCGGGGTGCCATCGTTGGCGCCGCGCCAACCAACAGCCACCACACCTGCGCTTCACTCGTCATTCGTCATTCGTAATGCCGCACGCCGTCCGGCCCGGCAATAATCACCAGGTGGACGAGGCCAATGAAGAGGCCATGCTCCACGACGCCGGGCAGGGCTTTGATGACGGCGGCGAGCGCCGGTGGGTCGGCGAGCGGGCCGAAGTCGCAGTCGAAGATGTGGTTGCCGCTGTCGGTGACGAAGGGGCCGCCGCCGGCCTGGCGGAGCATGGGCCGCGCGCCGAGCTGGGCGAGCGCACGGGCGGTGTGCTGCTCGCCGAAGGGAATCACTTCGACCGGCACAATCTGGCTGAGTCCGCTTTGGGAAACTTTCGTGCCGTCGGCGACGATGATTTCGCGCGTCGTGGCGCAGGCGACGAGTTTTTCACGTAGCAGCGCCCCGCCGCGTCCTTTGATGACGTTGAGCGACGCCAGGTCAATTTCGTCGGCGCCGTCAATCGTCAGGTCAATGTGTTCGACGTCGTTCAGTTCGGCCAGGGCGATGCCGAGCGCACGCGCCTGGGCATCGGTCTGGCGGGAGGTGGCCACGCTGGTGACGCGCAGCCCGGTCGCGACGCGCTCGCCGAGCGCCTGGACGGCGTAGGCGGCGGTCGAGCCGGTGCCCAGCCCGACGGTCATGCCGTCCGTGATCAGGTCCACCGCCGCGCGGGCGGCGGCTTCTTTCTGTGCGTCGGCCAGCGCGGCCGTGTCCTGCCCACTCATAGCTGGGCCGCCGCCGTGCTGTCGAGCAACCAGACTAACTGCCCTTCGGCGGGCGCGACGATCTGCGCCGGTAGTTCGTCGGGGTTGTGCGGCGCGTGCAGGATTTCACGCACGATGGCGGCTTTCTCGCTGCCCGCGACGAGGAACTGCACCTCGCGCGCGGCGTTGAGCACCGGCGGCGTCAGGGTGATCCGGTAGGCGTTCAGTTTCTCCACGAACGGCGCGGCGACGAGCCGCGTTTGCTCGTGGAGGGCGGGGCTGCCCGGAAAGAGCGACGCCGTGTGCCCTTCTGGTCCCAGTCCCAGGTGGATCAGGTCGAAGCGCGGCCAGACGCCGGGCGCGAGGTCGAAGAGCTGGCGCAAGGTCAGCGCGTAGGTCGCGGCGGCGGCCTCGTGGTCGGGGTTCTCGGCGGGGATGCGATGAATCCGCGCGGCGAGAATCGGCACCTGGGCCAGGAGCGTGTCGTGCGCCATTTTATAGTTGCTCTGGTCGTCGTCGGGCGGCACGCAGCGCTCGTCGCCCCAGGCGATGTCTACGCGCGACCAGTCAATCTCGTCGCGGTAAGGCGCCGTAGCGAGGAGCTGGAACAGCGCCTTCGGGGTCGAGCCGCCGGAGAGCGCGACGACGAACCTGCCGCGCGCGGCGATCGCCGCGCTGGCCGCCAGCACGAAGCGCCGCGCGGCTTCCACCGCCAGCGCGGCGGCGTCGGGGCTGACATGGATTTCGGCCTGGCTCATTGTGCCCTCCAGGTGATGCCACGACAGAGTTGCGACGCGAAGACAAGCGCGCCGTCATAACTACGGTCGCGCCCGAACTGGCTCAATGCATTGAGCAGCAAGTCGTTTTCGTTGGGCAGCGTAGCGCGCATGATCCGGTCCAGGCGGGGCGCGCCAGGGACATTGACATTTGTGGCGAGGTTGTCCGCACCCTCGCGGTCCACCGTGAAGGCGCCGGGATGTTGGCCGCCCGCGTGCAGCGTGATCCGGCGCAGGCCGCTGGCGGCCTGTTCATCATGCAATGGCCGCAGGTACGCCTCGATCGTGCGGTCGCCCGTGCTCACCTGCCAGTGAAATGCGCCGGGGGCTTCTTCCACCGGGCGGCGGCCAACCAGCCAGCCGAGCCGGCTACACGCCCAGCCGAGCGCCAGCAGCCCTTCGCTGAAGCCGGAGGTGTGCTGCTGGCCAGCCGGCTCGTACAGCACTTCGATTTGCTCGATGGTCGCCAGGCTAGCCGTGTATTCAGGCGGATCGAAGAACTGCGCGACGAGCTCGCGCCACGGCCGCAGCCTGGCCCAGGCGAAATCGCTGACCGCCGCGCCATACGGGATAACGGCCAGTTCCGCCAGTTCGTGCAGGCCGGTGACACTATTATGAAACGCGGCGGAGTCTACAATCAGCCGGTCTACC
Organism: Thermomicrobiales bacterium; assembly: GCA_035763465.1. Classification (GTDB taxonomy): domain Bacteria; phylum Chloroflexota; class Chloroflexia; order Thermomicrobiales; family CADCWN01; genus DASUBC01. Next base: position 5,882 of record DASUBC010000521.1, on the reverse strand, counting down.
ATGTCCGCCAGGCGCGAGAAGGTGGCCGACTGAAACGGCGGCTCGCCAACCCACCAGAGGAAATCGGGCAGGTCGGAGACGAGCAGTGGGTTGACCACAGTCGGCAAGTGTCGCGCGGCCTCGCCCTTCGCGGCCAGCGTCACCTGCTCGAAGAGCAGGCGCCGGTTGGCGCCGGGCAGCGTCAGCACGTTCGTGTGGACCCACGAGCTCATCGTTGCTTCGGGCGCGTCCGGCTCGGCGATCAGGATGATGGTGCGCGACGGATGGCGTTCACCCAGGCGCTCGATCGCGGTCGCGACGGCTTCCGCCTCCTCGCGCGTGGAGGCGTAGACGATCAGGTTGAGGACATTCGTGCGCGCCGCGAGGGAATTACCGCTTTCGGCGGAGCGCGTCGCTTCGGCCCGCCAGGCTCCGCGCAGCTGGTCTTCGATTTGCCCAATCTCAACGGCCTGCCCGGCCCAGCCGAATTCGGCAATTTCCATCTCAACAACCTCCCGACGATCTGGTGTCCGCTAGCACGCCGCGATCAACGACGCGGCGTGCTGCGTATTGCGCTGGTTGCGCGTTTACCGTGCAGGGGTCGCTACAACCGGCGCCAGCGCCGGCCGTCGCGTTCAATGATCGCGTCGGCTTCGGGTGGCCCCCAGGAGCCAGCCTCGTAGTTGGGAAAGATCGGCCGCGGCTGGCGCGCCCAGTACTCCAAGATCGGGGTGACGATGGTCCACGCCTGCTCGACCTCGTCGCGGCGGGCAAACAAGGTCTGGTCGCCGCGCATACAATCCAGCAGCAGTCGCTCGTAGTCGTCTGGGCCGGTCGCGGAAAAGGCGGTGCCGTAGAAGAAGTCCATATTGACCGAGCGAATCTGCATTTCCGCGCCTGGCACTTTGGCCGCGAAGCGCAGCGAGATGCCGGCGTCGGGCTGAATGCGTAGCGTGAGCACATTCGGCTCCGGCGGCATCGTGCCGCTACCGGCAAAAAGCAGCGCCGGCACACGGTTGAACTGCACGGCGATCTCGGTGGTGCGTTGCGGCAGGCACTTGCCGGTGCGGAGGTAGAATGGCACGCCGGCCCAGCGCCAGTTGTCAATCCGCAGTTTCATCGCCATGTATGTCTCGACGCTGGAATCGGGAGCGACGCCATTCGTCTGCCGGTAGCCATGCGCGACCGCGCCGCCAACCCAGCCCGGACCATACTGGCCGCGCACAACGTCGGTGGCGATCGTCGCGCCGCGCAGCGGCGAGATCGCCTGGAGCACCTGCACCTTCTCGTCGCGCACCGAACGCTCGTCAATCACGCCGGGCGGCTCCATCGCGATCAACGAGAGGATCTGGAACATGTGGTTCTGCACGATGTCGCGCAGCGCCCCGGCTTCCTCGTAGAACTCCCCACGCCCTTCGATGCCGATGCTCTCCGCCACGGTAATCTGCACATGGTCAATGTACTGGCGATTCCAGATCGGCTCGAAGATGCCGTTGGCGAAGCGGAAGACCAGCAGATTCTGCACCGTCTCTTTGCCGAGATAGTGGTCAATGCGGTAGACCTGCGACTCGGAGAAGGTGCCGGCGATTTCGTTGTTGAGCGCCTGGGCCGACGGGAAATCGTGGCCGAACGGCTTTTCGATGACCAGGCGCGTCCAGCCGTGCTGATCGGCATCGGTGGGGATGGCGCGCTTCGCCAGGCCGGCGGCTTTGAGGTTGTTGATGATAATCGGATAGTAACTCGGCGGCGTGGCGAGATAGAAGATGCGGTTGCCGCCCGTGCCGCGCTCCTGGTCGAGCCGGTCCAGTTCTTCCTTCAACCGCTGGTAACCGGCGGGGTCGTCGAAATTGCTGCTGACGTAGGAGAGGCGCTGAGCGAAACTCTGCCAGCCCGCCGTGTCTACCTGGTCTTTCAGCGCCGCCGTGACAGCCGTTTGCATCTCCGTCCGGAACTTCTCGTCGTCCCACGGCCGGCGCGCGAAGCCGACGATGGAGAATGATGCCGGCAGCGGTGTGTCAACCACCAGCTCATACAGCGACGGCATCAGCTTGCGGTGCGTCAGGTCGCCCGTGACGCCGAAGATCACCATCGTACAGGGTGGTGGCGTCTGTTCGAGCCGCAGACCCTCCCGGAGCGGGTTGATCGCGGCCCGGTTCGGCGCGGCGGTTGCGATTCCAGACATTGGCGTTCTTCCTTAGATGATAGATGATAGATGCCAGATGTCAGTGGCAACGGGTTTGCACATAACCAGTGCGCTCATCCTAGCACAGTGCCGCCACTGACATCTATCATCTCGCTCATCCTTCCCATTGCGTATGGAACGTGCCGGGTTTATCGGTGCGATGGTAGGTATGGGCGCCGAAGAAGTCGCGCTGCCCCTGGATCAGGTTCGCGGGCAGCTGGGCGGCGCGGTAGGAGTCGAAGTAGTCGAGCGACGCGCTCATCGCGGGAATCGGCACACCGAGGTCGCGGGCGACGTGGGCGGCGTAGCGCCAGTCGCCGTTCAGACTGTTCAGCGTGTCGGCGAAGCCGGGATCGAGCAGCAGGTTGTTCAACTGCGGGTCGCGCTCGAACGCGCGCTGAATGGTGTCGAGCAGTTCGGCCCGAATGATGCAGCCACCTTTCCAGATGCGCGCCATCTCCGAGAGCCGGAGGTCAAACCCATATTGATCCGAGGCCGCGCGCAGCAGCGCCATGCCCTGCGCGTAGGAACTGACCTTCGAGGCGTAGAGCGCGCCTTCCAGCGCGGTCAGCAGCCGGTCTTTGTCCACGCCCGCCGCCTGCTTGCCGTCCGGGCCATGCAGAATGTGCGACGCTTCCAGGCGCAAGTCCTTCATCGCGGAGATACAGCGCGACCAGACCGCCGCGTCAATCGTCGGGATGGGGATGCCGAGCTCGTTGGCGTTCTGCGAGGTCCAGCGCCCGGTGCCCTTCTGCTCGGCCTCGTCCAGAATCAGGTCTACCAGCGGCTTGCCGGTCTCGTCGTCGGTGTAGGCCAGCACCTTGGCAGTAATCTCGATCAGGTACGAGTTGAGCCGGCCTTCGTTCCAGCGCGCGAAGATCGCGCTCATCTCCGGCGCGGATAGGCCGAGCGCGTGCTTCAGAATGTTGTACGTCTCGGCGATCAGTTGCATGTCGCCGTATTCAATGCCGTTATGCACCATCTTCACGTAGTGCCCGGCGCCGCCTGGGCCGATATGCGTGACGCACGGCCCGTCCTTCACCTGCGCCGCGATCTTCGTCAGCGCCGGCTCGACCAGGCCGTACGCTTCCTGTGGGCCGCCGGGCATCAAACTCGGGCCGTGCCGCGCACCCTCTTCGCCGCCGCTGACCCCCATGCCCATGAAGTAGAGGCCGGTGCCGTCAAACTCGCTGTCGCGCCGCATCGTGTCCTGGAAGAAGGAGTTGCCACCGTCAATGAGGACATCGCCCTTTTCCAGGAAGGGCTTTAGCTCGCCAATTACCGCGTCCACCGCCGTGCCGGCCTTCACAAGAATGATGATCCGGCGCGGGCGCGCGATTGACGCGACGAACTCCTTGACCGACCCGCTGCCGGTGATTGGCCGGCCTTTGGCTTCGCCGGCCATGAACTCCTCGGTGACCGCATGCGTGCGGTTATAGACCGCGATGGGGAAGCCGTGGTCGGCGATATTGAGCGCCAGGTTCGCGCCCATTACCGCAAGGCCCACCAGCCCGTAATGCGTCGCCTGTTGTCCTGCCGTCATCCTTGCCTCCAATAGCCCTGTTATTTCGCTGACCGGCTTATTGCGTCGCCGGTTGCCGGTGGCGCGCGTGCAGATACTCGTTCGCGGTGAGCGCCGCCAGGTCGGCGATTGAGCCGGCGGTAATATCCGCGCCCGGCCATGGTCCTGGACCGACTGCGGCGGCATACTTGCCCTGCCGGACAAGAATCGCCGTCAACGGCGCGGGGCAGCGTGCGCGTATCCTGGTCAGGTTATCTGGTTTGTCTTCGACCATCACATACTGGTCGGCGGGGAAGATCGCGATGATTTCATGCAGATGCTCGTGCTTGTGCGGATAGACCAGCACATAGCCGCCGACGGCGTCGGCCAGACCGCTGCGCGCGATCTTGCTCGGCTGATAGGTCGGGTCACCGTCGGAGAGAATCGCGACCTGGCCGAGGCCGCGCATCGCGGCGAGTGTGTCGAGGGCGCCGGGGTAGATATACTGGTCGTAGGGGAAGGTCATCAGCAGGTCCGCCAGCGCGATTTGTCGCGAGCGGTCAACTTTGCTGGCGGTGTTGAAGCGCGCGAGGGTCAGCGGATAACTCACCACGCCGGAGGCGCTCCGCACGACTTCGTACAGGGACCAGAAGCGGGTCGTCTCGGCCTGGCCGAGCAACTCGTGCAGGCGCGCGTCAATCGCCTCCTTGGCCGCGTCGTTGTCAATCAAGGTGTTGTCTACGTCGAGCAAGAATGTAAGGCGTGGCGTCATCGGTCTACTCCGCCGGCAGTCGCCGGTGTGGCAGCCGGCTGGTTGCCACAGCAAGTGGCCGGTGCGGAGCCATCTCCGCACCGGCCACACATCTCAGTGTTGAGCAATGGCCGCGCGCTTTTGCTCGACGCCCGCAAGCAGGTCGTCGAACGACTTCGCGAAGAGTTCCACCCCCTCGTCTTCGAGCTTCTGGGTCACGGCGTCAATCGAGATGCTGGCGTGGTCGAGCTCGTCCATCGTCCGCCGCGCTTCGTCTACGCCCTGGTCAATCGTCCGGCGGACGACGCCGTGATCCTCGAACGCTTTGATTGTGGCGGGTGGCAATGTGTTGACCGTATCGGGGCCGATCAAGTCTTCGACATACATAACGTCGCGGTAGGCCGGGTTCTTCGTGCTGGTGCTGGCCCAGAGCGGCCGTTGCACCCGCGCGCCCTGCGCCCGCAATGTGCCGAAGCGCTCACTGTCGAAGATTTCGCGGAAGCGCGCGTAGGCGAGTTTGGCATTGGCGATCGCCACCTTGCCCTGGAGCGAGCGCATTTGCTCCTGCTTGGCCGCGTTGCCGTCGGCCTCCTTGATCTGCTGGTCGAGCAACTTGTCCACCAGCGTATCCACCCGGCTGACGAAGAAGGACGCGACCGAGGCGATCCGGTTGATCGGCTGCCCTTGCTTCAAGCGTTCTTCCAGTGCCTCGATGTAGCACCACATCACGCGCTCGTGGTTCTTCAGCGAGAAGAGCAGCGTGATATTAATATTGAGACCCTCGGTCAGCAGTTGCTTGACCGCCGGCGCGCCCTCGATGGTGCCCGGCACTTTGACCATGACGTTCGGCCGGTTGACCTCGCGCCAGAGGCGGCGCGCTTCGTCAATGGTGCCCTGCGTGTCGCGCGCCTGTTTGGGCGATACTTCGATGGAGACGAAGCCATCCTGTCCTTCCGTCCGGTCATAGAGCGGGCGGAAGAGGTCGCAGGCGTCTTGAATGTCCTTGACCGCCAGCATCTCGAAAATCTGACTGGCGTCCTTGCCCTGCTGGATCAGTTCTTTCGTCTGCTCGTCGTAGTCATGACCATCGGCGATCGCCTTCTGGAAGATCGTCGGGTTGGAGGTCATACCGCGCAGCCCGTCTTGCTCGATCATCCGCTGCAACTCGCCGTTGCGGACGAGATCGCGGGTGATGAAGTCGAGCCAGACGCTCTGCCCCTGCGCCGCCAGCGCGGCGAGCGGCTTGTCCGGCGCCACCTGCTTGGTGTCCTGTGTTTGTGCTGTCGTAGCCATCAAACCTCTCCCTACATATGAAGTCGTCAGTTGCCTGTCGCCAGTCGTCAGTTCATTCCGCGTTCCGCGCTCCACGCTCCGCGTTACGAATGGCCTTCCTTGGGACTCGTGGGCTTGGTGGAGGTAGCGCCGCCCTCCTGTCCTTGCCCTTCTTCGCGCGCCGCGTCGTCCTCGCG
>DASUBC010000520.1:0-2537 GCA_035763465.1 Thermomicrobiales bacterium | reverse complement strand
TAGCACCGTGCTGGTAGATAGGTATGGTGCTGACGATAACTCTCTGCCCGACTGCCCGACTGCTCGACTGCTACAGGAGGTCACGATGCCAATCTACGAATACCGCTGCGCCGATTGCCGGCGGCGGGTGAGCGTCTTCTTCCGCAGTTTCAGCGCGGTCAGCGACCCCGTCTGCCCGCGCTGTGGCGGACAGCACCTGACGCGGTTGATGTCGAAGGTGGCGGTGCGGCGAGGTGGCGGCAGTGCCGGTGCGGACTTCGACGACGATGCCGGGATGGGTGGAATGCTCGATGGACTCGACGAGAATGACCCGCGCGCGCTGGCGCGAGCGATGCGCCGCATGAGTGACGAGATGGGAGAGCCGATTGAACCGGAGATGGCGGAGGCGCTGGGCCGGTTGGAGGCGGGCGAAGACCCTGATACAGTAATGGCTGGGCTGGACGAGCAAGGAGGTGCCGGCGGCGAGGACGACGAGTTCTAAGCCGCCGGACAGCGGCCAACCGCCACACCGCGAGCGCCGGTACGACCGGCGGCGTGCTGGTTGGCGCGCCGGTGTCTATTGCACCAGCAGTTCAAAGCGCAATTCTTCGTCGCGGTGACCGAAGACGCGGTCTACAGTGCCTTCCGTCGCTGCTTCGAGGGCGTGGCCCAGCGGACCGCTGAGGAGTGCACCGACTACGACACCGACCACGCTGCCTACCGCCGCGCCGATGAGGAAGGGAAAGAGCCGGACCCGACTCGTGGCGCCGTCCATATGCCCTCGCTTCGACCACACGTCGCGCGTGCCTGCCCCAGTGGCGGTCACGCTGCTACTGAATCACCAGGAGGGTCTGGGCTTCCGACCAGACCTCCTCCAGCCGGTAGAACTGCCGCTCGGCCTGGCCGAAGATATGCACGACCACATCACCGTAATCGAGCACCATCCAGCCCGTTTCCGCCGCGCCTTCCGTGCGCCGGGAGTCAAGGCCGAGGGTATCACCAGCCTCAAGCACCTGGCGACTGATCGCGCGCAACTGGCGTTCATTGTCACCGGAGCAGATGACAAACAAATCGGCAATGACGGTCAGGTCGTGAATATCGAGGACCACGACGTCGGTTGCCTTCGCCTCGGACGCGGCCGCCGCGAGGGAGCGGGCCAGCGTTGTCGGTTCGATAATAGTGCGACCTCCTCATCCAGTTCGCCGGTCCAGACGCTTGCTCCAGTAGGATAAAGTATACCTGACAACAGGTGTACGTACAATAGCTGGGTGACACTCTGTCCGACTTGTGCCACCTGCACATACTCAGTATGCAGGATGCCTGCCAGTGCTGCAATGCAACTATTGGGGGAGATTGTGTGGACCCATTGGTCCTGCCCGCAGAGGTGGGCCTGGAAGGATTCGAACCTTCGACCTTGAGATTATGAGTCCCTTGCTCTTACCCCTGAGCTACAGGCCCGTCGCGCGCCGTGGCTCGGTTGCTGGCTGCAAGTGTACCATCGCGGGCTGGCGGGCTGCCAGGGCGAGTCGGGCAGACGGGCAGTCGGGCAGCGCGCTGGATTAGCTCTGCGCCAGCAAATTGGCAGGATGCTGAGGAGAACCCACTGCCCGACTGCCCGTCTGCCCGACTACTCCCGTTTCCGCCGTGCCTCCTCTTTGGCTTTCAGCAGTTGGCCCAGCGTGCCGTCGGTCTTCGGTACGGCGGCTGGACGCGGGGGTGGCGCGGGCGGCGGAGTGGCCTGCTTCCGCTGCACCGGCGCGGGCGTCGGCGGTGCTGGACGGGTGACTGGTGTTGGAGGGGGCGTTGTGGGTGGTTCGGCGGGCGGGTCGCCGTGACCAGACCAGCGGTCGCGCAGGCGCTCGCGCGCGGAGAGCAGGCTGCCCATCGTCGCGGTGCTAGGCGCGCGGTCGGGCGCCGATGTGGCCGGTGCGCCAGCGCGAAGGCCACGTAGCGCGCGTACGAACGCGGCGCGGAGTTCGCGCGGCCCGACAATGAGGCGGCGCAGCGCGATGTCGAACGGCAGCAGCAGAATGGCGGCGAGCAGGAAGGGCGGCCAGATGGCGCGTGACTGCCGCGCGGGCGGCAGGGTATGCGCGAACGCGGCGGCCGGGTCGGCCAGTTCCGTGCCACCCGTCAGATCGCGGGCGCGCGTGAGCGGCGCGCGGTCAACGCGCGGCAGGGCGTATTCGGGCGAGTAGGGGACAATCAGGCCGCCGGTAGTGGCGGCTTGCGGCGTGCCGTCGCTGCCCTTCGCGACGACCGCCAGCAGGTGCGCGCCTTCGGTCAGCGCGCCGAGGTCGGCTTCGTAACGGCCCGGCGCGGTCTGCCGCAGGGTAATGTCGCGGCGGGAGCCATCCGGCCCGACGACCGTGCCCGCGATGGTGATGCCGTTGCGATAGTTGCCGCTGGGATCGCGCGCGACTGCCGCGCGGGCGGCAGAGTGTGCGCGAACGCGGCGGCGGGGTCGGCCAGTTCCGTGCCGCCCGTCAGGTCGCGGGCGCGGGTGAGCGGCGCGCGGTCAACGCGGGGCAGGGCGTATTCGGGCGAGTAAGGGACGA
>DASUBC010000519.1:0-3096 GCA_035763465.1 Thermomicrobiales bacterium | reverse complement strand
GAGGAGAACCCACTGCCCGACTGCCCGACTGCCCGACCGCCCGACTTCGCGGCGCAACGATGATCGGCGTCGGCGTCATCGGCGCGGGCTGGTGGGCGGGCGAGCACGCGCGGGCGGTCGCCGCGCTGCCGGACCTGCGCCTGGTCGCCTGCGCCAGCCGGTCGGCGGAGCGCCGCGCCGCGTTTGCCAGCACGTATGGATGCGCCGGCTACGAGGATTATCGCGCGCTGCTGGCCGACCGGGCGATTGACGCGGTGGCGATCGCGACGTCGCATGACTCGCACGCGGCGATCGCGATTGACGCGCTGGCGGCCGGCAAGCATGTGCTGCTCGAAAAGCCGCTGGCGCGCGACCGGCAGGAGTGCGCGCTGGTCGCGGCGGCTGCGCGGCAGGCCAGCACGATCTTCCTGGTGGGGCTGACGCACCACTTCACGCCGCTGGTGGCCGAGGCGCGGGCACTGGCGGCGCGCGGTGAAATCGGCGCGGTGGTCGCGGCGTTCTGCGCGTATAGCCAGCCCTGGCGCGGCGAGCAGCGCCCACGCTTCTACCGCGAGCGGGCGCTCGGCGGCGGCGTCTGGCTGACGCTCGGCGTCCACTTCGTAGACCGCCTGCTCTGGCTCATTGATTCCGAAGTCGTCGCTGTCAAAGCGGTGCTTGGGCAGCGTTTTCACCCGCCGGACGAGCAGCAGGCCGACGATATGGCAACCGTGCTGCTCCAGTTCGCCAGCGGCGCGACCGGCACGATCGTCGTCGCCGGCTACCGCGACGGCGCGCCCTGGCTGACGATGCAGCTGCTCGGCGATCGCGGCGCGCTCCGCCTGGACGGCGACGGGCTGGCGCTGGGGCACAACAACGCCTGGCAGCCGGTGGCCGTCGCGGCGACGAATCCGATGGAAGTCGAGTGGGCCGCGTTCGCGCGGTCAATCACAGACGGTACACCGCCGCCAATTTCGCTCGACTATGCGCTGCGCGTGATGGACGTTGTTTTCGCAGCGGAGGAGTCGGCGGCGACCGGTCGAGAAAAACTGCTGGGTAGGTGATGAAGTTCGGGTATACGGTATACTTTTAATATACCGTATTACCTTCACAAGGAGAGAACAATGCTTACCCAGCGGATTCGCCGTAGCGGCAATAGTCTGATTGTCACCATCCCGCGCGAGGAGGCGGAGCGCCTCGGTCTCGCCGAAGGCGACCTGATTGCGTTTGAGCCGCGCAAGGTCGAGACAGTGCAGCGCTTTGTGCTGCCGCCTGACGTACAGGCGGCGGCCGACGCGGCCTGGGCGCGGCCCGATTTCCTGGCGGCGCTTGACTACCTGAAAGACCGGTGAGCGCCATACCACGCTATCCGACCAGCATGGACGTCATCGCCCTGAACGAGCGCGTGCTGGGGCAACCGGGCGGGCTGGTGGACGCGGGTAAACTCGCTGGCGCGCTGCACCGCGCCCAGGCTGTGGCGCAGTATGCTGGCGCGGACGAGGTGCGGCAATCGGTCGTCCTGCTGGTTGGTGTTGCCCTGGCGCACGCCTTCGTGGACGGCAACAAGCGGACCGCGCTGGCGGCGGTGGCGGTCTTCTGGGGGCTGAACAGCTGGACGTTCACCGGCGATTACCTCGCCCTAGCCCAGCGCCTGGAGCGCTTGATCGCCCGCCACGAGGCGCGCGAGACCGAGGCGGAAGAGCTGGAAGCCTGGCTGCGGGCACGGCTTGTAGTGGGGTAACAGTGGAAGGGACAGCTATGAGCTATTCGCCGGTGCGCTGGGGCATCATCGGAGCAGGGGACATCGCGGAGCGGGTGATGGCGCCGGCGATGCGCGCCGCGCCGCACAATACACTGGTGGCGGTGTCGCGGCGGGACCGCGCGGCGGCGGCGGCGTTTGCCGAGCGGCATGGCGCGCAACGCGCATATGACAGCGTCGAAGCGCTGCTGCGCGACCCAGAGGTTGACGCGGTCTATATCGCTACACCGGTCGCGCGGCACTGTCCCGACGCGCTCGCCGCCGCCGCGCACGGCAAGCACATGCTGTGCGAGAAGCCGCTGGCGCTGACCGTGGCGGAGGGCGAGCAGATGCGCGCCGCCTGTGCCGCCGCCAGCGTCCAGTTCATGACCTGCTTCTATCAGCGTTTCAACGCGCGCCACCGCCAGATTCGTGAGTTGCTGGCCGCCGGGGCGATCGGGCAGGTCACGGCGGCGCGCTGGAACTTCTCCGGCCGTTCCGCCGACCGGCCCGGCGCGTGGCGGCAAGACCCGGCGCAGGCGGGCGGCGGCTGTTACATGGACAACGCCAGCCATTGCGTGGACCTGTTGCGTTTCCTACTCGGCGAGATCATCGTGGTCAGCGCCTTCGTGGACACGCTGGCCGCGCGGTACGCGGTCGAGGACACGGCAACCTCCATCCTCCGGCTCGCCAGCGGCGCGCACGCGGTCATCACGAGTTACTGGAGCACGGGCGACCCGGACGACGAGCGGAACTCACGGCTGGAGATTTTCGGCACCGAAGGCGCGATCATCTCGACGCCGCTGCACGACAAGTTCTCGCGCGGGCGGCTGACGGTCGCCACTAGATCGGGCGAGCAAGAGTACACCTACGAGACGAGCACGCACGTCGCGCTGCTGGAAGAGTTCGCCGCCGCGCTGGCTGAAGGCCGCCCGCCCGCGATCACCGTAGATGATGGCCTGGCCGCGCTTCGCACGGTGCAGGCGGTCTATGAGTCTGCGCGCACGGGCGCGACGGTGCGGGTCGGGTAATGAGGTTGGGCGAGCGGAGTGCAGGTAGTCGGACGCGGTGCCACCGAGGTGTACCCCGAATGAATTCGGGGCTAAGGGCTGCGTCCACGAAGTCCCTAGCGGGACTGGGTTCGTTGCGAGACCGGTGCTGACAGCTAACGCGTGAGTTGACCAGCTCCAGTCCCCGTGAGGGGACTTTGTGGCCGCAGCCCTTAGCCCGGATTCTAATCTGGGGCACACCTCGGCGGCACCGTCGCCAACAGCCCAGCACCGCGCTGACCAGAACCCGCTGCCCGACTGCCCGACTGCCCGACTGCCCGACTCGCCCAGCATCACTTTTTCCGGCTGAAGAGATAGAGGATGAAGCCAAAG
>DASUBC010000518.1:0-3495 GCA_035763465.1 Thermomicrobiales bacterium | reverse complement strand
ACGCGACCGAATTTCTCAGTCCGCACGGCGTGCGCGCGCTCAGTCGCTATCACCTCGACCATCCCTACGTTTTGCACGCGGACGGCGCCGACTACGTGGTGCGCTACGAACCGGCTGAATCGCGCAGCGGTGTCTTTGGCGGCAACTCCAACTGGCGCGGCCCGATCTGGTTTCCAGTCAACTACCTGCTGATCGAATCGCTGCGAAAGTATCACCACTATTTTGGCGACGATTTCACGGTCGAATGTCCGACCGGCTCCGGCCAGCACCTGACGCTCGATCGGGTGGCTGATGAGCTGTCGCGGCGGCTGATCGCGGTGTTCCAGCGCGACGTGCGCGGTGAGCGTCCGGTCTACGGTGACAACGACCTCTTCCAGCGCGACCCACACTGGCGCGATTACCTGCTCTTCTACGAATACTTTCACGGCGAGACCGGCGTTGGCCTGGGCGCCAGCCACCAGACCGGCTGGACGGGGCTGGTCGCGACATTGATTCACCAGCAGGCTGGGACGGCGTCCCGCGCGCCCGTCGCGCGCCAGGCCGAGGCGCTGGCCCCATGACCAGTATCCTCGACCGGCCACTAGTCAGTTTCGGCCGCGCGATCTGCGGCGACGTACCGAGCGGCCTGCGGCGCGAATGGCTCGTGACCAACGGGCTTGGTGGCTACGCTTCCGGCACGCTCGCCGGCCCCGCGACCCGGCGCTATCACGGCCTGCTTGTCGCCGCGCTGACGCCGCCCGTTGGGCGCACCGTGCTGGTCGGCGGCCTGACCGACTGGGCGACCTATGACGGGCAGCGCTGGCCGCTCGCCGCACACGAGTACGCCGACGGCACGCTCGATCCACACGGCTACCGGCATCTCCAGGCGTTCGCGCTGGAAGGGTCGCTGCCCGTCTGGACGTTCGCGTTGGCCGACGCGCTCTTAGAACGGCGAGTCTGGATGGCGCACGGCGCGAACACGACCTACGTGCGCTACACGCTGACGCGCGCCAGCGCGCCGCTGACCCTGGAGATCACGCCGCTCGTCACCTACCGCGACTTCCATACGCTCACGTCGGGGCAGGGCTGGCAGCCGGCGACCGAGCCGCGCGAGCGCGGCGTGACCGTGCGCGCCTTTGACGGCGCGCGGCCCTTGCACCTGCTCGCCAGCGCGGGCGCGTTTGCGCCGGGCGGCGGCTGGTGGTGGAACTTCCACTACCGCGAGGAGACCGCGCGCGGTCTCGACGACCGCGCCGATCTCTTCGCGCCCGGCACGTTCTCGGTCACCTTGCAGCCAGGCGAGACCTACACGCTCGTGCTGACCGCCGAGGACGAGGCGAGCCTCGATGGCGCCGCCGCGCTCGCCGTCGCGCGCGAGCGCCAGCGCGACCTGCTGCACACCGCCGGGGCCGAGGACGCGCCACCGGCCATCCAGCAGCTCGTTCTCGCCGCCGACCAGTTCATCGTCGCGCGCGGCGCGGGCGCGGCGGGCAAGACGGTCATCGCCGGCTATCACTGGTTCAACGACTGGGGCCGCGACACGATGATCGCGCTGCCGGGCCTGACGCTGGCGACGAACCGCGCGGCCGACGCGGCCGACATCCTCCGTACTTTCGCCCGCTACGTCAGCGACGGGCTGCTGCCGAACAATTTCCCCGACAGCTCCGGCGCGATCCCCGGCTACAACACCGCCGACGCGACGCTCTGGTACTTCGTCGCAATCCACGTCTACCACGCGGCCACAGGCGACGATGCGCTAGTGGCCGAACTCCTGCCCACTCTGCGCGCCATCGCGGACCGGCATCTCGCCGGCACGCGCTACGGCATCGGCGTTGACCCGGCCGATGGTCTGCTGCGGGCCGGTGAGCCAGGCGTGCAGCTGACCTGGATGGACGCGAAGGTTGGCGATTGGGTGGTGACGCCGCGTATCGGCAAGCCAGTTGAGATCAACGCGCTCTGGTACAACACGCTCCGCATCCTGGCTGCGTTCCTGGCGGAACAGAACGGCCAGGCGGCGGCAGGCTACACGGCCCACGCCGATCGCGCGCGGAACTCCTTTCGGGCGCGCTTCATCAGGCCAGACGGACAGGGCCTGTTCGATGTCGTAGACGGCCCGGCGGGCGACGACGCGAGCGTGCGCCCGAACCAGATCTTCGCCGCCGCGCTACCCTTTCCATTGCTGGATGGCGCGGACGCCTCCGCTGTCGTCGCCGTCACTGGCCGTGCGCTGCTGACCACATACGGTCTCCGCTCGCTCGCGCCCACTGACCCGGCCTATCGCGGCGACTACGGCGGCGACCAGCGCCGGCGCGACGGCGCGTACCATCAAGGCCCTGTCTGGCCCTGGCTGCTCGGCGCTTACGCCGACGCCTACGCGCGCGCCCATAACGACCCGGCCGCTGTGCTAGCCCTCGTGCAACCCTTCGAGGAGCAGCTGCGCGACGCCGGTCTCGGCTCGCTGTCGGAGATTCTGGAAGGCGACCCACCGCATCAGCCGCGCGGCGCGATCGCCCAGGCATGGAGCGTCGCGGAGGTATTGCGTGTCTGGCGGCGGCTGACCGCGCAGCGTCGCCGCGAGGCGTAGCGCGCTAGGAGGTCAGTTCGGGCCAGCGCCCCTAGTCGCGCGGGCGCATCTGCGCGCGAAGGGCCTCGAAGTCCATATGGGTCCAGTGCTCCACGAGTTTGCCGCCCCGGACGCGGAAGATGTCAATGAACTCCCATTCCACTTGGTTGCCGGTTGGCGGCAGGCCCCACAACTCGCCGCGATGGGTTCCGCGCAGGGTCTTGCGGGTAGCGACCAGGTCTCGTTCCGAGAGCTGCTCGTTGATCTCCATCGTGGCGTCTGGAAACGCCCGCAGCAGCATTCCGTAGAACGCCTGGAAGCCTCCGGCTGGCCGGGGAGTGGGCGCCATCTCGCGTCCTTCGGGAGCGTAGTGGTTCACGAAGTCCGGGTGGAAGATTTCGTCCGCCGCCGCGAGGTTGTGCTGGTTCTGGCACACCTCCACGAAGTTGGCTACCACGCGCTTGTTGTCCTCGATCGACATGGCCGCCTCCTTCCACACGCCAGCGCGTGACCGTCCGCGCGGTAACGTCACCATACGGGCTTGCCAGTGTCACGAGCAATTCAGGCGTGGCATATGTTCGGCCATAGGTAGCGTCAGGCCAACCCGACCGCTAGCAGTTCAGTGCTCAGAGCGCGATCAGCCCTTCTCGCAATGCGGCAATCAGCAACTCGGCGGCCGTTTCGGCGCCAAGTTTGCGGCGCAGGCTTGCTTCGTCGACCGCGACCGCGTCCACGCTGATCCCCAGCCGGGCGCTGATGTCGTCGCTGTGTAATCCTCGCGCCAGGAGCGCCAGCACGGCGATTTCGCTCGTGGTCAGACCGTGTGGCAGGTTGTCCACCGGCAAATCCGGCGCCGGCACAACATCGGCCCCGATCGCCACTTGCCCTTCGGCAACGGCGTGGATGACCTCGACCAGATCGCTCACGGCGCGGTCTTTCAAGACGTACCCCGC